>NZ_JBEXTZ010000034.1:0-75502 GCF_040614195.1 Amycolatopsis sp. NPDC006125 | reverse complement strand
ATCGGTGGGAGCTTGGTTCGTGACCCCCCGCCCGGATCCCGTTCCCTTGGGGCTTTTCTTCCCCGCCGGCCCGGTCTCCCTGGCGACGAAGAGAACTTTACATGGTCGGAAACCCCCCTCGAACAGGGGGGTCCCTTAACCGCGTTTGCCCTGGTCAGGCCAGCAATTTGACCCCGGCGGTGTTCCGCTTGCCGCGGCGGACCACGAGCCACGTCCCGTGCAGGGCGTCCCCGAGCTCCGGCCGCCACTCCTCGTCGGCGATCTTCGCGTTGTTCACGTACGCGCCGCCCTCCTTCACGGTGCGGCGGGCAGCGCCCTTGCTGTCCACGAGACCCGTGGCCACGAGGAGGTCGACGATCGTCGGCTCGTCCGCGAGCCGCACCTCGCCCACCGGCACCTCGGCCATGACCGCGTCGAGCGTGCGGGCGTCCAGCTCCGCCAGCTCACCGCGGCCGAACAGCGCCTGGCTCGCGGCGATGACCTGGCGCGTCTGGTCCTCCCCGTGCACCAGCGTCGTCAGCTCCTCGGCGAGCCGGCGCTGGCCGGCCCGCAGGTGCGGCTTCTCCTCTGTGAGCCGCGCGATCTCGTCGATCTCCTCGCGCGGCACGAAGGTCAGCATGCGCAGGTAGGGCAGGACGTCGGAGTCCGCGACGTTCACGAAGTACTGGAACCACGCGTACGGCGAGGTCATCTCCGGGTCGAGCCACAGGTTCCCGCCGCCGGTGGACTTGCCGAACTTGCGGCCCTCCGAGTCGGTGACCAGCGGCGTGGTCAGCGCGTGCACGCTCGCGCCGTCGACCTTGCGGATGTAGTCCACCCCGCCGACGATGTTGCCCCACTGGTCCGAGCCGCCGATCTGCAGCTTCGTCCCGTACTTCCGGAACAGCGTCAGGTAGTCGTAGGACTGCAGGAGCAGGTAGCTGAACTCGGTGTAGGAGATGCCGTCGGAGGCCAGGCGCCGCTTCACCGTCTCCCGCGCCAGCATCACGTTCACCGAGAAGTGCTTGCCGACGTCACGCAGGAAGTCCAGCGCCGACACGTCTTTGAACCAGTTCAGGTTGTTCTCCACGATCGCCCCGGTCGGCGAGTCGTCGAAGATCACGAACTTCTCCAGCTGCACCCGGATCTTCTCCAGCCGGGCGGCGGTCACCTCAGGCGTGACCAGCGAGCGCTCGCCGACGTCCCGCGGGTCGCCGATCTGGCCGGTCGCTCCCCCGCCGAGCACGATCGGCCGGTGGCCCGCCTGCTGGAACCGGGCGAGCGTCAGCAGCTGGACGAGGTGGCCGGCGTGCAGGCTTTCCGCGGTCGGGTCGAAGCCGCCATAGAGGGTGAGCGGACCGGCGTCCAGGTCCTTCCGCAGCGCGTCGATGTCGGTGGACTGCGCGATCAGCCCGCGCCAGGACAGTTCGTCGAGGATGTGTTCGCTCACGGCTCGATACTCTCCTACGAGGTCAACCGACTATTTGGCGGGGCGGGCCCGTCCGCCGCGCCGGTAGAGCGACACGGCCGGGGAGTCGTCGATCCAGAACCGCCATGGGGTGTCCATCGCCGCCGCCACCCCGACCCGCGGGCCGGACCGGACGCGCTCGGCGGGGATCTCCTCCCCCGTCAGCAGGCGCACCGGCGACTGCGGGTCCACCAGGTCGGCGCCGTTGTGCTGCGGGCCGATGCCGAGCGCGGACGTCAGCCGCGCCGGCCCGCGGGCCAGCTCGACGTCCTTGCGCGCGGCCTTGCGCCGGGATCGGGCCAGGTCGGCGCCGTCGGTGATCTCGGCGGCGCGCAACAGCACCGCTCCCGCCTCGCCGTCCTCGCGGCCGACCACGTTGGCGCAGAAGTGCATGCCGTAGACGAAGTACACGTACAGGTGACCCGCCGGGCCCCACATGACCGTGTTGCGCGCGGTGCGTCCGCGGTAGCAGTGCGACGCGGGGTCGTCCTCCCCGCGGTAGGCCTCCACCTCGACCAGCCGCGCGCGGACGGTGCCCTCGGAGCCCGTGCACTCCAGGACCGAGCCGAGCAGGACGTGGGCCAGGTCGACCGGGTCGATCGCCAGCTCCTCGCGTTTGAACAGGCGTCCGGTCATCGCAGTACCACCTCGCCACCGGGCGTGGCGAGCACCGCTTCCAGCCGCGGGGCCGGGCCGGTGACGACCGTCAGCGCGGCGTCCACCGCGGCGAGCGGGCCCGCGACGAGGCCCGGATCGGGGTGGACGCCGGTCAGCGACACCAGCGATGCACCCTCGGGCAGGCTCTCGCTCGGGTGCGGCGAGTCCTGCCAGTCGATCAGGAACGGCACCACTTCCCCGTCCTGCGCTGGGAAAGCCAGCGACCAGCTCAGCAGCACGCCGTCCGGCCGCCGTCGCGACATCGGCCGCGCGTCGCCGAACGGGTAGCCGGCGGCCCGCGACCGCTCCAGCGCCGCGGCCAGGTCCGGCACCCGGATCGCCCAGGCGACCAGCCGGGGGCCGGTCAGGTCGTCGATGCCGAACCAGCGCGGCCCGTCCGGCGCCTCCTGCTCCGGGTCGGGGCCGATGACCTCCAGGTATGCCCCGTCGCCGAGCCCGCTCAGGTGGTTGCGCGTGCCGCGCCCCGGGTGCGGGCCGCCGGGCACGAGGTCGATCCCGCGCCCGCGCAGCTCCGCCACCGTCCCGGCGAGGTCCGGTGTCGCGTAGACGAGGTGGTCGAGGTTCACCCGATCCACTGCCGGTGGTCGGCGACCCGCGCGACGAGCCGCTCCAGTTGCTCGGCCACGCGCGCTGGTGCGGTGCCGCCGCGGGCGTCGCGGGAGGCCACCGAGCCCTCCACGGTCAGCACCTCCCGCACCCGCGGGGTCAGCGCCGGGCTGATCTTCTCCAGCTCCTCGTCGGTGAGTTCGTCCAGGCCCGCGCCGCGCGCCTCGGCCACCCGCACGCACTCCCCCGCCGCTTCGTGCGCGACGCGGAACGGCACGCCCTGCCGCACCAGCCACTCGGCGATGTCGGTGGCGAGGGTGAAGCCGGCCGGGGCGAGCTCGGCCAGCCGCCCGGTATGGAAGGTCAGGGTGCCGACCATCCCGGCGATGGCCGGGAACAGCAGCTCCAGCTGCTCGACCGAGTCGAAGACCGGTTCCTTGTCCTCCTGCAGGTCCCGGTTGTAGGCCAGTGGCATGCCCTTGAGCGTGGCGAGCAGGCCGGTCAGGTTGCCGATCAGCCGTCCGGACTTGCCGCGCGTCAGCTCGGCGACGTCGGGGTTCTTCTTCTGCGGCATGATCGAACTGCCGGTGGCCCAGGCGTCGTCGAGCGTCACGTAGCCGAACTCGGCGGTGTTCCAGATGATGACCTCTTCGGCGATGCGGGAGAGGTTCACGCCCAGCATGGCCAGCACGAACGCGAACTCGGCGGCGAAGTCGCGGGACGCGGTGCCGTCGATCGAGTTGTCCACGCTGGTGGCGAAGCCCAGCTCGGCGGCGACGGCCTCCGGGTCGAGCCCGAGCGACGACCCGGCCAGCGCGCCCGAACCGTAGGGCGACTCGGCCGTGCGGGCGTCCCAGTCGCGCAGCCGGCTCACATCGCGCAGCAGCGACTGCGCGTGCGCGAGCAGGTGGTGCGCCAGCAGCACCGGCTGGGCGTGCTGGAGGTGGGTGCGGCCCGGCAGGATCGCGTCCGGGTGGCGGCGCGCCTGGGCGACCAGTGCGTCCACGACGTCCAGCGTGCCGGCCGCGACGCGCTTGCCCGCGTCGCGCAGCCACATCCGGAACAGCGTGGCGACCTGGTCGTTGCGGGACCGGCCGGCGCGCAGCTTGCCGCCCAGTTCGGCGCCCGCGCGCTCGATGAGGCCGCGCTCCAGGGCGGTGTGCACGTCCTCGTCGGCGACCGTCGGCGTGAACTCACCCGAGGCGACGTCCGCGGCGAGCGCGTCCAGGGCGGCGAGCATCCGGGTCAGCTCGTCCTCGGTGAGGAGCCCGGCCCGGTGCAGCACCCGGGCGTGGGCCCGGGAACCGGCGATGTCGTAGGGCGCCAGCCGCCAGTCGAAGTGGGTCGACGCGCTCAGCGCCGCCATCGCCTCGGCCGGTCCGCTGCTGAAGCGCCCGCCCCAGAGCGCGATCCCCGGTTGGCCGTTGTCTGCCATGTGTTCGTCTCAGCCTTCGCTCATCCGTCGTCGTGCAAGTCCAAAGTAGAGGAACGCCGCGCCAGCGCCGAGAACCGGTCGGCCAGGTCCCGGCCGGTGAGCGGCTCCCTGGCGATCACCGCGACGGTGTCGTCGCCCGCGATCGACCCGACCACCTCCTCCAGCGCGGCCCGGTCGATCGCGCTGGCCAGGAACTGCGCCGCGCCCGGCGGCGTGCGCAGCACCGTCAGGTTCCCGGACGCGTCCACCGACACCATCAGCTCCGCCAGCAGCCGCGACAGCCGCGACGTCCCGCCCTGGACCCCGCGCACCGGGCTGCCGTCCTCGGGGATCACGTACACCGGCGCGCCGGAGTCCGCGCCCCGCAGCTTGACCGCGCCCAGCTCGTCGAGGTCCCTGGACAACGTAGCCTGCGTGACCTCGACGCCCTCCGCCGCCAGCAGCTTCGCCAGCTCGGTCTGGCTGCGGATGGCCATCGACGAGACCAGCTCGACGATGCGGGCCTGCCGGGCGGCGCGGTTCATCGTCGCGAAGCCTCCTGCTCCAGGAGCCAGACCAGCAGCGCCTTCTGCGCGTGCAGGCGGTTCTCGGCCTCGTCCCACACCGCGCTGGCCGGGCCGTCGATCACCTCGTCGGTGATCTCCCAGCCGCGGTGGGCGGGCAGGCAGTGCAGCACGATCGCGTCGTCCCCGGCCTCGGCCAGCAGCTCGGTGTTGACCTGCAGCTTCTTGAACGGGGTGACCCGGTCCATGCCGTCGTTCTCCTGGCCCATCGAGGTCCAGGTGTCGGTGACCAGCACGTCGGCGCCCTCGACCGCGGCGTGCGGCTCGGTGAACAGGCCGACGCTGCCGCCGGTCTCCGCCGCCCGCTTCTTGGCGTCGGTCACCACGTCGGCGTCCGGCTGGAAGCCCTCCGGCGCCACGACCCGCACGTGCAGGCCCGCGGTGACCCCGCCGAGCAGCAGCGAGTGGGCCATGTTGTTGGCGCCGTCGCCGAGGTAGGTGAGCGTGAGGCCGGCGAGCTTGCCCTTGCGCTCGCGGATGGTCTGCAGGTCCGCCAGCACCTGGCACGGGTGGAACTCGTCGGTGAGGGCGTTGACCACCGGGACCGTGGCGGCCGAGGCCATCGCCACGATGCGCTGCTGGGCGAAGGTGCGCCAGACGACGGCGTCGACGTAGCGCGAGAGAACCCGCGCGGTGTCCTCGATCGTCTCCTCGCGGCCGAGCTGCATCGAGCGGCCGTCCACGATGATCGGGTGGCCGCCCAGCTGGGCGATGCCGACCTCGAACGACAGCCGGGTCCGGGTCGAGTTCTTCTCGAACAGCACGGCCACCGACTTCGGGCCGGCCAGTGCCCGGTTGGACAGCGGGTCCTTCTTCAGCTCGGCGGCCAGGTCGAGGACGGCCAGCTGTTCGTCCGGGGTCAGGTCGTCGTCGCGCAGGAAGTGGCGGAGCATCGGGCAGTCAGTCCTTCGTGGTGGTGGTGTCGAGCGCGCCGGGCAGCGCGGCGAGGAAGCCCTCGGCCTGCTCCTGGCTCAGGATCAGGGGCGGTGCCAGCCGGATCGTGTCGGGAGCGACCGGGTTGACCAGGTAGCCCGCGGCCTGGGCGGCCTGGGCGACGGCGGGCGAGACGGGCTCGCCGAGCGTGATGCCGATCAGCAGGCCGGCGCCGCGCACGCCCTTGACCAGCGGGTGGGCCATCTCCTCGACGCCGGCGGCGATGTCCTTGCCCACGCGGGAGACGTGGTCGATCAGGCCGTCGCGGGAGATCGCGCGCAGCACCGCGAGCCCGGCCGCGCAGCAGACCGGGTTGCCGCCGAACGTGGTGCCGTGCTGGCCGGGCTTGAACAACTCGCCCGCCTCGCCGACGCCGATCACCGCGCCCAGCGGCAGGCCGCCGCCGAGGCCCTTGGCCAGGGTGATGACGTCGGGGGTGATCCCGGCCCGCTGGAAGGCGAACCAGTCGCCGGTGCGGCCGATGCCGGTCTGCACCTCGTCGAGCACCAATAGGGCCCCGGCCGCCTTGGTGATCTCGCGCGCGGCCTGCAGGTAGCCGTCGGGCGCGGGGATGACACCGCCCTCGCCGAGGATCGGCTCGAGGAACACCGCGGCGGTCTCGGTGTCGACGGCCGCGCGCAGAGCGTCCACGTCGCCGAACGGGACGTGCACCACGCCCGGGACCAGCGGCTCGAACGGCTGCTTCTTGCCGGGCTGGCCGGTCAGCGACAGCGAGCCCATCGTGCGGCCGTGGAAGGCGCCCTCGCAGGCGACGACCTTGGTGCGGCCGGTGAGCCTGCTGATCTTCAGCGCCGCCTCGTTGGCCTCCGCGCCGGAGTTGACGAACAGGACCTTGCCCTGCCCGGTCAGGCCGGCGACGTCGAGCAGCGCCTCGGCCAGCTCGACGGTCACCGGGTTGACGTAGAGGTTGGAGGTGTGGCCCAGCTTGGTGATCTGCTCGGTGACCGCGGCCACGATGTCCGGGTGGGCGTGCCCCAGCGCGTTGACCGCGATGCCGCCGACCAGGTCGACGTACTCGGCCCCGTCGGCGTCCCAGACGCGGGCGCCCTCGCCGCGCACCAGGGTGAGGCCGGGGGTGCCGTAGTTGTCCATGAGCGCGGACTGCCAGTGCTGCCTGCCGTCCGCGTTGGAGGAGAGTGCATCCATCAGGACTCCTGTTCGGGGAGGACCATGGTGCCGATCCCGCGCGAGGTGAACACCTCGAGCAGGACCGAGTGGGCGATGCGGCCGTCGATGACGTGGGCACGGCGGGTGCCGCCGCGCACCGCGCGCACGCAGGCCTCCATCTTCGGGATCATGCCGCTGGCCAGGGTCGGGAGCAGTTCTTCGAGCCGGTCCACGCGAATCCGGTCGATCAGCGACGAGCGGTCCGGCCAGTTCGCGTAGAGGCCCTCGACGTCGGTCAGCACGACCAGCTTCTCCGCGTCCAGCGCAGCGGCGAGCGCGCCCGCCGCGGTGTCGGCGTTGACGTTGTGCACCACGCCGTCGGCGTCGGGGGCCACTGTGGACACCACGGGGATGCGGCCCGCGTTGACGATGTCCAGCACCGCGTCCGGGTTGACCGAGGCGACCTCGCCGACCAGGCCGACGTCGACGGACTCGCCGTTCACGGTGGCCTGCTTGCGTTCGGCGGTGAACAGCTGCGCGTCCTCACCGGAGATGCCGACCGCGTACGGGCCGTGGGCGTTGATGAGCCCGACCAGCTCGCGGCTCACCTGCCCGACCAGGACCATGCGGACGATGTCCATCGTCTCCGGGGTGGTGACGCGCAGGCCACCGCGGAACTCGCCTTCGATGCCGAGCCTGCTCAGCATGGCGGTGATCTGGGGGCCGCCGCCGTGCACGACGACCGGGCGCAGGCCTGCCAGCCGCAGGAACACCATGTCCTGGGCGAAGGCGCGCTTGAGCTCGTCGTCGATCATCGCGTTGCCGCCGTACTTGACGACGACGGTGGCGCCGTGGAACCGCTGCAGCCACGGCAGGGCCTCGATCAGCACGCCGGCCTTCTCGGCCGCGGTGGCCATCCGGTCGTCGGCCGCGACCAGTTCGGGAGGAGTCATGAGGAGTAGGCGCTGTTCTCTTCGACGTAGGCGTGCGACAGGTCGGTGGTGAAGATCGTGGCCGTGCTGGCGCCGACGCCCAGGTCGATCACGATCTCGATGGCACGGCCGGACAGGTCCGCGGCGGAGCGGTCGGCCGCCGTGGTGCCGTTCGCGAACAACGTGACGCCGTTGATGCTGATCGACAGCGTGCCCGGGTCGATCTCGGCCTGGGCGCGCCCGACGGCCATCGCGACACGGCCCCAGTTCGGGTCCGAGCCGAACAACGCGGTCTTGACCAGGTTGTCCTCGGCGACGGTGCGTCCGACGTTGATCGCGTCCTGCTCGCTGGCCGCGCCGCGCACGACGACGTCGACCTCCTTCGTGACGCCCTCGGAGTCCGCGCGCAGCTGCTGGACGAGGTCCATGCAGGCGGAGGTGAGGACGTCGGTGAACTCGTCGAGGCCCGGTGTGACGCCGCTGGCCCCGGAGGCGAGCACGAGGACGGTGTCATTGGTCGACGTGCCGCCGTCGACGTCGAGGCGGTCGAAGGTGACGCGGGTGGCGGCCCGCAGCGCGGCGTCGAGCGCGTCCGGGTCGACGACCGCGTCGGTGGTGAGGACGGACAGCATCGTGGCCAGGTTCGGCGCGAGCATGCCGGCGCCCTTGGCGAACCCGCCGACGCTCCAGCCGCCGTCGTGGCTCCGCAGCGTCTGCTTCGGCTTGGTGTCCGTGGTCATCACGGCGGTCGCGGCGGCCAGCGCCGAGTCGCTCGTGGTGTCCAGCGCCTTGACCGCGGCGTCCACACCGGACAGCACGGCGGGCATCGGCAGCCGCTCCCCGATCAGGCCGGTCGAGCACACCGCGACGTCGATCGCGCCGACCTCCAGCAGCTCGGCGACCTTCTCGGCGGTGGCGTGGGTGTCCTGGAAGCCGCCGGGCCCGGTGGCCGCGTTCGCGCCGCCGGAGTTGAGCACGACCGCGCGCAACCGCTTGTGCCGCAGCACTTCCTGGGACCACAGCACCGGCGCCGCCTTGACGACGTTGCGGGTGAAGACCCCCGCCGCCGCCTGCTCGGGCCCGTCGTTGACGACGAGCGCGAGGTCCAGAGCGCCGGATGCCTTGATCCCGGCGGCCACGCCTGCGGCGCGGAACCCCTTGGGTCCGGTCACGGTCACGGTGCGACTCCTACTGTCGGAAGGCCGGTGGTCTCGGGGAGACCGAGTGCGATGTTCATGGACTGGATGGCGCCGCCCGCGGTGCCCTTGGTCAGGTTGTCGATCGCGGCCACGACGACCAGGCGGCCGGCGTCGGCGTCCACCGCGACCTGCAGCTGCACGTTGTTCGAGCCGAGCGTCGCCGAGGTGACCGGCCAGCTGCCCTCGGGCAGGACCTGTACGAACGGCTCGGCCTGGTAGGCCTTTTCGTACACCGCGCGCGCCGCCGCCGTGTCGGTCTCGCCCGCCAGCGGCGCGCTCGCCGTGGTGAGGATGCCGCGCGGCATCGGCGCGAGGACCGGCGTGAACGACACGGTCACCGGCACGCCGGCCACCGAGGTCAGGTTCTGCGCGAACTCGGGCGTGTGCCGGTGCGCGCCGCCGACGCCGTACGCGCTCGCCGAGCCCATCACCTCGGAACCGAGCAGGTGCGGCTTGAGGCTCTTGCCCGCGCCGGACGTGCCCGTCACCGCCGTGATGGTCACCTCCGGCCGCACCAGGCCCGCCGCCAGCGCTGGTGCCAGCGCGAGCGTGCCCCCGGTCGGGAAGCAGCCCGGGACGGCGATCCGCTTGGCGCCGGCCAGCTTCTCGCGCGCGCCCGGCAGCTCGGGCAGGCCGTAGGGCCAGGTCCCGGCGTGGTCGCCGCCGTACCAGCGCTGCCAGTCGGCCGCGCTGGTCAGGCGGTGGTCGGCGCCCAGGTCGACGACCAGCACGTCGGGCCCGAGCTGGGCCGCGATCTCCGCTGAATGACCATGCGGCAGCGCGAGGAAGACCACGTCGTGGCCCCCCAGCGTCTCCGCGCTGGTCTCCTGCAGGATCCGCCCGGCCAGCGGGACCAGGTGGGGCTGGTGCTGACCCAGCGGTGTGCCCGCGCTGCTCGCCGCCGTCACCGCACCGATTTCGACCTCGGGGTGCGCCAGCAGCAGGCGGAGGGCTTCCCCGCCCGCGTACCCGCTCGCCCCGGCCACCGCGACCTTCACCGTCATACGTATGATTATGCATTGCGGCGGAAGATCAATCAAACGAGTTCCGGCAGGGTCACACCGACCGGGGCTGCGGTGTCAGCGCTCAGCGGTCATCGTCACCTCCGGAATCCGGCCGTCGGGCCCACGCGACAGCGGGTGAGGCGTCCCGCTCAGGCCGCATCTCCGCTCCCCTCCGGCGCGGGGCGCATGCTGGGCGGATCCGGCAGGTACTCGCCGCGGCGTTCCGGGTCGCACCCCACCCGCGGCAGGCGCGCCCGGATGCCGCCGGGACTGCGGGCGAGCTCCCGGGCGATGTCCGCGACGCTCTCCCCCGCGATCCACCGCCGCTCGAGTTCCGCGTCGAGCTCCGGCGTCCACGGCTTGCCCTGACCTGCCGGCCGGTCGCGGCCTCTTCGGCCACCCGGATCGGCCAGCGCCGCGTGGTGCCGCAGGGTCTCCGACAGCACCGAGCCGAGTGTCGCCGCCGCACCGGCGGCGACCTCGATCTGGCCGTCGGCCACCGGCTCGCCCTCGGCGCCGGCGGCGCCGACCCTGATCACGAGACGGTCGGCGAGCGCGTCACGGCCGCCGCCCGGCAGCGCGGTGACCTCGATGGAAAAGGTGGTGTTACCGGCCCGGAGAGTGCTCCGGTGCTCTTCGATGATGTTCATGCCCGGCACGCTAGCGACCCTCACCGACAGTTTTCGGTCACCAAGCGTCGCCGGGTGGTCGCGAGCCGAAATTGTCGTACCCCGGTCCTAACGTTGTTCACCTCATCGCGGACCACTGGGGGAGACATGAGGGAACACCAGTTCTGGCGGCTGGTCGCCGGGCGCACCGTCGCCGAGATCGGCGAGCTGCTGCGCGGGCGCCCGGCGCTGGAGGTCATCCGGTTCCACCACCACTTCCGGCGCCTGCACTTGCGGGCCTGCCGGTGGGACGTGTGGACGGCGTTCGGCCTGGTCCTCGGCGGCGCCGGGGCCGGTCAGCTGCGGGACGGCGTGTGCTGGCTGGTGCTGCGGGGGCGGCGCGCGTACCACCGGGCACTGGTGGACCCGGACGTGCTGGCGAGCTTCCCGGCCGACCCGCTGGAGATCACCCGATCCGGCGAACTCGCCGGCCTCGCGCTCCGGCTGCTGGCCCCGCCGGGGACCGGCGAGGTGGCAGCGGCGTGCCGGGAGGCTCTCGCGTCGGTCCTGGGTGCGGCCGGTCCCCAGGGGGCGCCACCCGGCGAGCGGCCCGCGCTCGACGCCGCCACGCTCGCGCGCTGCTACCCGCGGCTCACGGCGCGGTACGGGCTCGTGGCCGAGCCGATCCGCGGGCTCACACCGGTGAGGACGAGCCGATGACCAGGCATGAGCCGCGCGGTGTCGGCCGCGTGGACGGGCGGTCAGAAACGCACCGCGGCAAGCAGGGCGTCCCGCAGCTCGGTTGGCTGCCCGGACCCGGCACGGTCCGCACGGGTGCCGGGCGCGCCCTCCGGCTCCAGCAGCGGCTCGCGGACGGCGTCCGGGCCGTTGCCCTGCCGGCGCGGCGCCCCGGTAGCGAGCACGAGCCACACCGCGCCGGCAACGTGGACCGGCACCCGCTAGCGCAGCTCCGCCGGCTGCCCGAACCCGCCCCGGTCCTCGCGGGTGCCGGGCACGCCCTCCGGCACCGGCTCCGGCAATGGCTCATAGACCGCGTCCGGGCCGTTGCCCTGCCGGCGCGGCGCCCCGGTAGCGAGCACGAGTCACACCGCGTCGGCAACGTGGAACGGCGCCCGCTAACGCAGCGCCTCGCGCAGCTCCGCCGGGGGCCCGAACCCGCCCCGGTCCGCATGGGCGCTAGGCGCGCCTTCCGGCACCGGCTCGGGCGGTGGCTCATAGAGCCCGTTCGGGCCGCTGCCCCTCTGCCGCGGCGGCAACGCACCGGTAGAGAGCACCAGCCGCACTGCGCCAGCCCCGCGGGCGGGCGCTCGCTAACGCCGCGCCTCGCGCAGCTCCGCCGGCCGCCCGAACCTGCCCCGCTCGGCACGGACGCCAGGTACGCCCTCCGGCACCGGCTCGGGCAGTGGCTCATAGACCGCGGCCGGGCCGTTGCCCTTCCGGCGCAGCGGAAACGCCCCGGTGGCGAGCAGCAGCCGCACCACACCGGCCGCGCGAGCGGGGGCGAACTAACGCAACGCGTCGCGCAGCTCGACCAGCTGCCCGAATCCGCCGCGACCCCCACGGGCGCCGGGCGCGCCTTCCCGCACCGGCTCAGGCAGTGGCTCGTAGATCGTGTCCGGGCCGTTGCCCTTCCGGCGCGGCGGCAACGCCCCGGTGGCGAGCAGCAGCCGCACCACACCGGCCAAGCGGACCGGCGCTCGCTAACGCAGCGCCTCGCGCAGCTCCGCCGGCTGCCCGGGCCCGCCCCGGTCCGTGCGGGCGCCGGGCGCGCCCTCCGGCACCGGCTCCGGCAGTGGCTCGCAAACGGCGTCCGGGACGTTGCCCCTCTGCCGCGGCGGCAGCGCTCCGGTGGCGAGGTAGTCCGCGATCCGATCGTCCACGCACGCGTTGCCGGACAGCGAACCGGCGTGCGTGGTGCCGCCCGGCTCCGCGATCAGGCTCGACTGCGGGAACCGGCGGCGCACCTCGAGGTTGCCCTCGAACGGGGTGGCCGCGTCCAGCTCCTCCCCGATCAGCAGTGCGCCCGCGACATCACGGCCGTCCACGTCGGCCGGCTTGCCTGCGGGCACCGGCCAGGTGCGGCACGGCGCGTTGTACCAGGCGTTGCCCCAGGTCTCGAACGGCGCCTTCGCGTGGGTGATCCAGTTGTCCACCTTCCAGGTGGTCCAGTTCCGCGGCCAGGGCGCGTCGGTGCACTGCACGGCGTTGTAGACGGCGAACCCGTTGTCGTCGCCGGGCGAGTTCGTCTTGTCGTAGCGGGTCTTGAGCGTCTGCCAGTCCCGCTGGTGCACCCAGCCCGCGAAGGCCTCGGCCAGTCCCGTCCAGGTCGACTGGTAGTAGCCGGCCTGCAGGAAGATGTCCGTCCACTCCGCCGGGCCGATCACGCCGCCCGCCGGCGCCTGGGTCAGCTCGCGTTGCTGGGCGTACCACAGGTCCTCGACGGCCTTGCCCGTCGTGCCCAGGTGGTAGACGTCGTCGTGGCGGGCGATCCAGTCGAAGTAGATCTTGATGTTGCGGTCGAAGGCCACGTCCTGGTCCAGGTTGGCCTGGTAGAACACCTTGCGTGGGTCGACGTTGCTGTCCAGCACCATCCGCCGGACCCGCTGCGGGTACAGCGTGGCGTACACCTGGCCGAGGTAGGTGCCGTAGGAGAAGCCGTAGTAGTTGATCTGCTCGGCGCCCAGCGCCTGGCGCAGGCTGTCGAGATCCTGCGCGACGTCGGTGGTGCGCATGTGCCGCAGCAGCGGGCCGTTCTTCTCGCACGCCGCGGCGTAGTCGCGGGAGCGCTGCAGCCAGGTCCGCTCCAAGTCCGGTGTGGACGGCACATAGGCAGGGCGGTTGTACGCGAAGTGCTCCGGGTCGCAGGACAGCGCCGGCTTGCTGGCCCCGACGCCGCGCGGGTCGAAGCCGATCCAGTCGTAGGACGCACCCGCGTCCTTCGGCACGGCCCGGCCGATCGTCGACAGCGCCAGCCCGGAGCCACCGGGACCGCCGGGGTTGACGAGCATCACGCCCTGGTAGTCGGCGCTCGTGTGGCGGACGCGCGAGACGGCGAGCGAGATCTTCGCGCCGGCCGGATCCCGGTAGTCCATCGGCACCTCGAGGAAACCGCATTCGGCGCCGGCGCGAGCCAGGCCGGCCGCTCCGCACGGGCCCCAGCTGATCGGGGCGGGCGTGAACTCGGCGGGCGGTGGCGGTGCGGCGGCCGCGGGCACCGCCACCAGGCAACTCGCCAGCGCACCGGCCGCGAGGATCGCGGGCACGAGCTTGCTCACAGTGCTCCTTCTCGTCGACTGTGCGGTCAGAACCTCACGACAAGATCGTGGATCACGGCGCTTTCCGCCAGCCGACTCGCGGCGGGATCCTGGATGCCACCCGACGGGGAAGGAACTGCGGATGGACGACGCAGACGAACTGGTCCGGGCGGCGCGCTCGGGGCTGGCGGAGCTGGCCGATCCGGTGAAGGCGGCGCACATGCGCCGGTACCTGAAGTCCGAGATGGACTTCCGGGGCGTGTACAAACCAGAGCGGGCGAAGCTGGCGCGGCGCGTCTTCGCCGAACATCCGCTGCCCGACCGGGAATCGTTCGTCGCGGCGGTCCTGGCGCTGTGGCGCGAGGCCGCCTTCCGGGAGGAGCGCTACCTGGCGATCGACCTCAGCGGGCACCGGGCCTACGCGCGGTTTCAGGACCACACGCTGATGCCGCTCTACGAGGAGATGATCGTCACGGGCGCGTGGTGGGACTACGTGGACGACGTCGCCATCCACCGTGTGGGGCCGATCCTGCGAGCCGACCGGGAGCGGATGACGCCGGTGCTGCGGCGCTGGGCCCACGACGAGGACAAGTGGCGGCGCCGGACGGCGGTGATCTGCCAGGTGACCGCCAAGGCGGACACCGACCGCGACCTGCTGGCATCGGCGATCGAGGCCAACCAGGACGACCGGGACTTCTTCCTGCGCAAGGGAATCGGCTGGGCGTTGCGCGACTACGCGCGCACCGAGCCGGACTGGGTGCGCGCCTTCGTCGAGGCGCATCCCGCACTGTCGCCGTTGTCAGTGCGGGAAGCGCTCAAACACCTCGGCGGTGGACGGCCCTAGGCGCGCAGCTCCGCGCCGTGGCGCGAGGCCGCTTCGGCCACGGCGGCGTCGCGCGCCTGCGTCGCCTCCTCCACGGTGAGCGTGCGGTCCGGGGCGCGGAAACGCAGCTTGTAGGCCAGCGACCGCTTGCCCTCGCCGACCTGGTCGCCGGTGTAGACGTCGAACAGCGAGGCGTCCTCGAGCAGATCGCCGCCGCCGGCCACCAGTGCCTCAGCGAGATCCGCGGCGGGCACCTTCGCGTCCACGACCAGCGCGACGTCGAGCAGCACCGGCGGGTACGGCGAGATCACCGGGGCCGGCCTGCGGTCCTGCAGCGGGATCGCGTCCAGGTCCAGTTCCATCGCCACGGTCCGCTTGGGCAGGCCGAGCGCCTCGATCACCTTGGGGTGCAGCTCACCGGCGTGCCCCACGGGCCAGTCGCCGACGAGCAGCTCGGCGCAGCGGCCGGGGTGCCACGGCGCGAGCTCGGCGTTGCGCACCCGCAGCTCGACACCGGCGGCCTGGCCGACCAGGCGCGCGGCCTGGACGGCGTCGGCCCACCCGGCCTGCTCGCCCTTGCCCCACCAGCCGGCCTGCTCGCGCTGGCCGGCGAGCACCACGGCCACGTGCTGCGGCTGGGCGGGCACCGCCGCCTCCAGCTGCGCCAGGTCCTCGTCCGTCGGGCGTCCGCCGACCCCGAGCTCCGGCATCGGCACGGGGCTCGCGCCGGGCAGGACGACCTGTCCGATGTGGAACAACGCGAGGTCCTTGAAGCCGCGGGAAGCGTTGCGCTGCAACGTCTCCAGCAGACCGGGCAGCAGGGTCGTCGCCAGGCGGTCCTTGTCCGCCTCCAGCGGGTTCCGCACCTGCACCGTCTTGCGGCGCACGTCGTCGGCAGGCAGGCCGAACGCGTCCCACACCGTCTCGCCGACGAACGGGAACGGCTGGACCTCGACGTAACCGGCCTCAGCCAGCGCCCGCGACACGGTGCGGCGGCGCCGCTGCGCAGCGCTCAGACCGGTGCCGGCCGGGGCGGTGGGCAGCACCGACGGGATGCTGTCGTAACCCTCGAGCCGCAGCACCTCCTCGACGAGGTCGGCAGGCTGCTTCAGGTCGCCACGCCAGCTCGGCGGCGTCGCGGTCACCGTCGCGACACCGTCGTCACCCGCGCCGACCGTGACCTTGCAGCCGACCTGGTTCAGCCGCCGGACGGTGACGCCACGCTCGTAGCGCACGCCGGCGATCTGGTCGGGCAGGCTGATCGGCATCGTGATGGGCGACGGCGGCTCGACGGAACCGACGTCGGTGCGGCCGGGCTGGATGCTGCCGTCGCCGTAGGTGCGCAGCAGGCGGGAGGCTCGCTCCACCGCCGCCGCGCAGACCTGCGGGTCGGTGAACCGCTCGAACCGCTTCGCGGCCTCGGAGAACAGCTTGTGGCGCCGCGCGGTGCGGCTGATCGACGGCGGGTCCCAGTGGGCGCCCTCGATCAGGACGTCGGTGCTCTCGGTGCTGATCTCGGTGCTCGCGCCGCCCATCGTGCCCGCCAGCGACACCGGTCCGCGCTCGTCGGCGATCACGACGTCGTCGGCGTCGAGCGTGCGCTCCACGTCGTCGAGGGTGGTGAGCTTCTCCCCAGGCTTCGCGCGGCGGACGACCAGGCCGCCCTGCAGCGACGCGGTGTCCCACGCGTGCAGCGGCTGACCCAGCTCGAGCATGACGTAGTTGGTGACGTCCACGGCCAGCGAGATCGACCGGATCCCGGCGAGCAGCAGGCGGCGGCGCATCCACCACGGGGTCGGGGCTCCGGCGTCCAGGCTGGTCACCCGGCGCACCACGAACCGGTCACAGCCGGTGGGGTCCTCGATCTCGACCGGCCAGGCCTCGCCCTCGGCCGGCGGCAGGTCGAGCGCGGCCGGGTCGCCGAAGGGCACGTCGAGCGCGGCGGCCAGCTCGCGCGCCAGCCCGCGAACCGACAGGGCGTAGCCGCGGTCGGGGGTCGGCGTCAGCTCCAGGACGGTGTCACCGAGGCCGAGCACCTCGTGGCCGGAGTCGCCGGGGCTGGCCGTCGACGGCGGGAGCACCAGGATGCCGGTGTGGTCGTCGCCGAGGCCCAGCTCGCGGGCGGAGCAGATCATGCCGTCGCTGACGCGGCCGTAGGTCTTGCGCGAGGTGATCTCGAACGGCCCGGGCAGCACCGTGCCGGGCAGCGCCACGACGACCAGGTCGCCCTCGACGAAGTTGGTGGCGCCGCAGATGATGCCGCGGGTGCGGATGCCGGAGGGGCCCTCGTCGTCGGCGGGCTCGTCCTCGGAGGCCTCCTCGCCGACGTCGACCCGGCAGAACCGGATCGGCTTCTTGAAGCCGGTCAGCTCCTCGATCTCGGCGACGCGGCCGACCACCAGCGGCCCGGTGACCTGGTCCAGCGGCCGGACCTCGTCGACCTCGATGCCGATGCGGACGAAGGCCTCGGCCAGCTCCTGCGGTCCGACCTCGCCGGCATCCAGATGCTCGAGCAGCCAGCTGACGGGGACTCGCACTTAGGCCTCCGTTCCGAAGGGAAGGGTGAAGCGGACATCGCCCTCGACGATGTCGCGCATGTCGGGGATGCCGTTGCGGAACTGCAGGGTCCGCTCGATGCCCATGCCGAACGCGAAGCCGGAGTAGACGTCCGGGTCGACACCACAGGCACGCAGCACGTTCGGGTGCACCATGCCGCAACCGCCCCACTCGACCCAGCCGGGGCCGCCCGCCTTCTCCTCGAACCAGACGTCGACCTCGGCGGAGGGCTCGGTGAAGGGGAAGAAGTGCGGGCGCAGCCGGGTCTTGGACTTCTCGCCGAACATCGCGCGGGCGAACGCGTCGAGGGTGCCCTTGAGGTGGGCCATCGTGATGCCCTTGTCCACCGCGAGGCCCTCGACCTGCGAGAACACCGGGGTGTGGGTGGCGTCCAGCTCGTCGGTGCGGTAGGTGCGGCCGGGGCAGACGACGTACACCGGCAGGTCGCGGTGCAGCAGCGTGCGGGCCTGCACCGGCGAGGTGTGCGTGCGCAGCACCAGGCCGGAGCCCGGCTCACCGGCGTAGAAGGTGTCCTGCATCTGCCGGGCGGGGTGGTCCTTGGCGAAGTTGAGGGCGTCGAAGTTGAACCACTCGGCTTCCAGCTCGGGGCCCTCGGCGACCTCCCAGCCCATGGCGACGAAGACGTCGGCGATCCGCTCGCTCACCGTGGTGAGCGGGTGCCGCGCGCCGCGCGGGATCCGGTCCCACGGCAGCGTGACGTCGACAGCCTCCTCGCGCAGGACGCGCTCGTCCCGCTCGGCCAGCAGCGTGGCCCGCCGGGCGTCGAACGCGGCCTGGATGGCCTGGCGCGCCTCGTTGACCCGCTTGCCGACCTCGGCCTTCTCCTGCTTGGACAGGGAGCCGATGGCGCGGCGGGCGAGCATCAGCGGCGAGTGGTCACCCAGGTGGGCCGGCTTCACCGCGGCCAGGGCGTCCAGGTCGCCTGCGGCCTGGAACTCGGCCTCGGCGTGCTTCACCGCCGCCCCCAGGGTCTCGGGCGAGGTTGCCTCGGCCGGGGTCAGGTCCTGCTTCTCGGTGGCTCCGGACATAACTCCTCGGTGTCCGCTGGACGGGATCCGCCGTGCGAGGTGCACACGTGACGATTACCGGTGGATTCTAGGCGATCGCGATCCGGGACCGGCGCGTCACCCGGCCGGACGACGGGCCGCCATCGCGCTGGTGTAGAGGCACACGGCGGCCGCCGTGGCCAGGTTGAGGCTCTCCGCCGCGCCGTAGAGCGGAATCCGCACCGGCAGGTCGACGGCGGCGAGGACCTCGGGCGAGAGCCCGTGGGCCTCGTTGCCGAAGACCCAAGCGGTGGGCGCGGCGGCGTCGACCGAACCCAGCTCGGTCTCGGCGTAGCCGTGGGCGGCGAGCAGGCGCAGCCCGGCCTCGCGGCAGGCGGCGAGCGCCGCGGCGGTGTCGCGCACACGCGCGAGAGGGAGGTGGAAGAGACTGCCCGCGGAGGCGCGGACGCACTTGCCGTTGTGCGGGTCGACGCTGTCGCCGGTGAGGATGACCGCGTCGGCGCCCGCCGCGTCGGCGACCCGGATGACGGTGCCCGCGTTGCCGGGGTCGGCCACGCCGTCGAGCACGGCGACCAGCGTGGCGGTGCTGCCGAGCAGCCCGTCGAGGGGACGGTCGAGCAGTGAGCAGACGGCCACGATCCCTTGCGGGGTCACGGTTTCCGACAGCCCGGCCGCGGCGCGGTCGGTGATCGGCGAGACCCGCACGCCCGCTTCACGCGCGGTGCCGACCAGGTCCGGATGCGCTTGCGCGGCGCGGTCGGTGACGAACAGCTCGTGCACCGCGCCGGGATCGCGGGCCAGTGCCGCGCCGACGGCGTTGGCGCCTTCGGCGAGGAACCGGCCGGTCTTGTCGCGCTCGGCGCGGCGCGTCAGGCGCCGCGCAGCAACGACCCGGGGGGTCCGTTCGGTGAACGGAGCCGCCCCGGGCCGGGTCAGATCGGTGTGCTCGCTCAGGCCGACTTCTTCTCGTCGCTCGGCCCGGTCGTCACGTTCTGCTTCGCCAGCTCGGCCAGCGCGGTGAACGCCGCGGGGTCGTTGACGGCGAGGTCGGCGAGGATCTTGCGGTCGACCTCGACACCAGCGGCCTTGAGGCCCTGGATGAAGCGGTTGTAGGTCACGCCGTTCTGGCGGGCGGCCGCGTTGATGCGGGTGATCCACAGCTGGCGGAAGTCACCCTTGCGGGCACGGCGGTCCCGGTAGGCGTAGTTGAGCGAGTGGAGCATCTGCTCCTTCGCCTTGCGGTACAGCCGCGAGCGCTGGCCGCGGTAACCGCTGGCCAGTTCGAGAGTTGCGCGACGCTTCTTCTGGGCGTTGACCGCCCGCTTGACGCGTGCCACGGGTCCGTCCTGTCGATCTCAGGGGGCGCGGTCGGCGCCCCGGGGGGGGTTTACGGCGGAAGAGGAGAGGCGTCAGCGGCCGAGGAGCCGCTTGACCCGGCCGACGTCGTTCTTGGCGACCTCGCCGGTGCCCTCCAGGCGACGGGTGACCCGGCTCGACTTCTTCTCCATCAGGTGGCGGCGGCCGGCCTTCTGGCGGCGAAGCTTGCCGCTGCCGGTGACCCGAATCCGCTTCGAGGTCCCGCTGTGCGTCTTCATCTTCGGCATTTTGAGTGCTCTCTTTCATGGTGCAGCACACCGGAGATCCCGGTGTGCTGCGAACTGCGTCGGTCGCGGCGCCCGTCAGGAGTCGACGGGTTCCTTGGCGGCCTTCTGCTTGGGCTTGGCGTTCTTGTGCGGCGCCAGCACCATGATCATGTTGCGGCCGTCCTGCTTCGGGGACGCCTCCACATAACCGAGCTCGGCCACGTCCTCGGAGAGCTTCTGCAGCAGCCGGAAACCCAGCTCCGGCCTCGACTGCTCACGACCGCGGAACATGATGGTCACCTTGACCTTGTTCCCCGCGGCGAGGAAGCGGGACACGTGCCCCTTCTTCGTCTCGTAGTCGTGCTGGTCGATCTTGGGGCGCAGCTTCTGCTCTTTGATGACGGTGAGCTGCTGGTTACGGCGTGACTCGCGGGCCTTCTGCGCGCTCTCGTACTTGAACTTGCCGAAGTCCATGAGCTTGCAGACCGGCGGGCGCGCCTGCGGGGCGACCTCGACGAGGTCGAGATCCGCTTCCTGGGCGAGCCTGAGCGCATCCTCGATCCGGACGATGCCGACCTGTTCGCCGTTCGGTCCGACGAGCCGGACCTCGGGAACGCGGATGCGTTCGTTGATGCGTGTCTCGGCGCTGATGTGGCCTCCTTGGTCCGAGGTGTGTTGTCTAGCCTGCTCGACCTGGTGCCCACATACCACGGGCCCCGTCCCAGGCCTGATGGCCAGGATGCGGGGCCCTGCTTTCCGATCACGTCCGACGGCTACGACGAACGTTCCGCCGCCACGGGCAACGCCCGTTGGCGGGACCGGACCCGGCTGCCTCGTGCGGCGGCTCGGGTGGGAGCGGGGCTCCACTTGCCGCCCCCGATTCCTCGGGGACTGGTCGCACGTGGAAGGGTACCAGACGTGCTTGACGATGGTTCCAACGCGCCCGACCCGGGCGATATTTCCCCGCCCGTCCGCGACCTGCAGGACATCCCCAGCGTCGAGGTCATCAGCAGGGCCGCGGTGATGCTGCTGTCCGCGGCGGCCGAGCGGCTCGGGCTCGCCGACGAGGACCCGGACACCAGCCCGCACCGCGACCTCGACGAGGCCCGCAGGCTGATCACCGCGCTCGCCGGCCTGGTCACCGCCTCGGCCGAGTACCTCGGCGTGCACGCCGCTCCCCTGCGGGACGGGCTGCAGTCGCTGCAGAAGGCGTTCCGGGAGGCCTCGGCCGTGCCGGACGCGCCGGGCGAGGGCCCGGGCGAGAAGTACACCGGCCCCGTCTACTGACGAGTCGGCCCGCAGAACGACAAGGTCCGGACAACGCCCGGCAGGGGACTCCCTGCCGGGCGTTGTCGCGTCGACCCGGAAGCATTCCGGCCGGGAATCAGTCCACCACGGCCAGCAGGTCGATCTCCACCAGCAGGCCCTTCGGCAGCCCGACGTACACGGTGGTGCGGGCCGGGTACGGCTCCGGGATGAGCTGGTTGTAGACCTCGTTGAACTCGGCGAAGTGGCCGGTGTCGGTGAGGTACGCGCGCACCATCACGACGTCGTCCCAGCCGGCGCCGGCCTCGGTGAGCACCGCCTCCAGGTTGCGGAACACCTGGCGCGTCTGCTCACCCACGGAGGCGCCGACGACCTCCCCGGTCTTCGGGTCGAACGCGACCTGCCCGGCCAGCTGGAGGATGTTGCCCTTGCGCACGGCCGGCGAGTAGTTCGCCGCGGCCTTGGGGGCGTTCTCCGTGGTGATCGCGACCTTCGCCATGTAGGAGTTCCTTCCTCATCGGGTCCACCCGTTGTGGGTGGACGCGTCCTCGGCGGCGGCCCGCAGGTCCGGCAGCAGCGCCAGCAGGCCGTCGTAGTCCAGCAGCACCTTCGGCACCGACAGGGACACCGCCGCGAGCACCGCCCCACCCGGTCCGCGCACCGGCGCGGCCACGCAGTGGATGAAGTCCTCGTGCTCGGCGTTGTCCACCGCGTACCCGCGCTCCGCGACGCGCGCGAGCTCGGCCAGGTACTCGTCGGCCGTGGTGATCGTGTTCGCGGTCAGCCGCGGGTAGTCCAGGTCGCGCGCGACCTTCTCCCGCTGGGCCTCGGGCAGCGCGGCCACCAGGACCTTGCCGACCGCCGTGCAGTGCAGCGGCGCGCGTTTGCCCACGCGGGAGTACATCCGCACGCTGTGCCTGCCCTCGTACTTGTCGACGTAGACGACCTCGCCGTCTTCGTAGGTGGCCAGGTGCACGGTGTGCCCGGTGCGGTCGTTGAGCGCGGCCAGGGCGGGCGCGGACTCGCGCCGCACGTCCCGGCCCTCCAGCGCGCGGTTGGCCAGGTCGAACAGGGCGCTGCCGAGCCGGTAGTGCCGCGCGCCCTCGCGCTGCACGAAGTGCTGCGCCTCCAGGGTGCGCAGCAGCCGCAGCACCGTCGACTTGTGCACGCCGAGCGCGTCGGCGAGCTCGTCCAGGGTGGTCGCGCCGCCGGCGAGCGCGGTCAGCAGGCTCAGCCCGCGATCAAGACTCTGGCTCACGTTCGCTCCATTGACCTGCCACGAACCGGATGCTACACCTATCGCATTCATTTTGCGCAACGTGCGTTGCACAACACGCAACGGAGTTCGAATGGCTTCCTCCGAGTGCACCCTCGACCCGGCCGCGCTGGCGGCGATCGCGGGCGAACGGCTCGACTGGCGGTTCAAATCCCTCCCCGCCGACCTGTGGGGGCTCACCCTCGCCGAGGCCGCCGCGCGCCGGCCCGGCCTGTTCACCGGCGGTTTCGTCGGGCCGGTGGTGGTGCTGGAGGCGGACGCGCTGGAACACAACCTGCGGACCATGGCGGAGTGGTGCACCAAGGTCGGCGTCCGGCTCGCGCCGCACGGCAAGACCACGATGGCGCCGCAGCTGTTCGCGCGGCAGGCCGAGCACGGCGCGTGGGGCATCACCGCGGCCAATGCGAGCCAGCTGCGGATCTACCGCGCCTTCGGCGTGTCCCGGGTCCTGCTGGCCAACCAGCTCGTCGACCCCGCCGCACTGCGCTGGCTGGGCGCGGAGCTGGACGCGCACCCGGAGTTCGAGTTCAGCTGCTGGGTCGACTCGGTCGCGTCGGTCGAGCTGATGACCGAGGCGCTGCGCGGGACAGGCCGCCAGGTCGACGTGCTGGTCGAACTGGGCGGCGACGGCGGGCGCACCGGCGCGCGCGACCTGGACACCGCGCTGGCGGCCGCCGAAGCCGCGCACGCGAGCCCGGCCCTGCGGCTGGCCGGCACCGGCGGCTACGAGGGCGCCCTGGCCCACGACCCGGGCCCGGAATCGCGGCGAACGGTCGACACCTACCTCGGTCGCCTGCGCGAGCTCACCGCCGCGATCGGGCGTCGCGGCCTGTTCGCCGGGCTGGACCAGGTGATCGTCACGGCAGGCGGCAGCGCCTACTTCGACCAGGTCGCCGCCGCGCTCACCGGGGACTGGGACGGCCTGCCGGTGGTGCCGGTCCTGCGCAGCGGCGCCTACCTGACCCACGACGACGGCTTCTACCGCGGCATCTCCCCGCTCGGCGAGCAGCCGCGCATCGCCGGAACCCCGCAGTTCCGCTCCGCGCTGCGCGCCTGGGCCCAGGTGACCTCGCGTCCGACCGGCGACCTCGCCCTGCTGACCCTGGGCAAGCGGGACGCCTCCTTCGACGAGGGCCTGCCCGAGCCGCAGTGGCACCGGCGTCCGGGTGAGCCACCGGCGAAGCTGACCGGCCACACCGTCACCGCGCTCAACGACCAGCACGCCTTCGTCGCGCTGCCACCGGATTCGCCGCTGCGGATCGGCGACTGGGTCGGGCTCGGCCTGTCCCACCCGTGCACCGTGTTCGACAAGTGGCCGCTGCTGCCCGTGGTCGACGGCGACACCGTCGTGGACTTCGTCCGCACCTACTTCTAGGAGTCCACAATGGACCTCGTTCTGCGTGGCGCGCGGATCGCCGACGGCACCGGCGCTCCCCTGTTCCGGGCCGACGTCGGTGTCGAGCACGGCCGGATCGCGGACATCGGCCCGGGCCTGACGGGCACGCGGGCGATCGACGCGGACGGGCTGGTGCTCGCGCCTGGTTTCGTCGACATGCACTCGCACTCCGACCTGCAGCTGCTCGCCGCGCCGGACCACCTGGCGAAGGTGTCCCAGGGCGTGACCACCGAGGTGCTCGGCCAGGACGGGCTGTCCTACGCCCCGGTCGACGACACCACGCTGGCCGCGCTGCGTGAGCAGCTCGCCGGCTGGAACGACGACCCGCCCGGGTTCGACTGGAACTGGCGCTCGGTCGGCGAGTACCTGGACCGGCTGGACCGCGGCGTCGCCGTCAACGCCGCCTACCTGGTCCCGCAGGGCACCGTCCGGATGCTCGCCGTCGGGTTCGACGACCGGCCTGCCACGGAGTCCGAACTGGACCGGATGCGCGAGCTGGTCGCGACAGGCCTGGACGAGGGCGCGGTCGGCATGTCCTCGGGCCTGACCTACACCCCGGGCATGTACGCCGACGACGACGAACTGGTCGCGCTGTGCGAGGTCGTCGGCGCGCGCGGCGGCTACTACAGCCCGCACCACCGCAGCTACGGCGCGGGCGCGCTGGAGGCGTTCGCGGAGATGGTCGAGGTGTGCCGCCGCGCGAAGTGCCCGCTGCACCTGGCGCACGCCACCATGAACTTCTCCGTCAACAAGGGCCGGGCGCCGGATCTGCTGCGGCTGCTGGACGCCGCGCTCGACGACGGCGTGGACATCACCCTCGACACCTACCCGTACCTGCCCGGCGCGACGTACCTGTCCGCGTTGCTGCCGAGCTGGGCTGCCGAGGGCGGGATCGACGCGACACTGGAGCGGCTGGCCGACCCGGAGACGCGGGAGCGGATCCGCGCCGAAATCGAGGAAACCGGTTCCGACGGCGCGCACGGCGTGCCGATCGACTGGGAGTGCATCGAGATCAACGGCGTGCGCAAGGCCGAAAACGCCCACCTGGTCGGGCTTTCGGTGGCCGAGTCCGCCCGGCGCGCCGGGGTGCCCGCCGCGCGGCTGTACTTCGACGTGCTGGTCTCCGAACGGCTCGGCACGTCGTGCCTGATGCACGTCGGGCACGAGGAGAACGTGCAGGCGATCATGCGCCACCGCACGCACACCGGCGGCAGCGACGGCCTGCTCGTCGGCGACCGGCCGCACCCGCGGGCCTGGGGCACCTTCCCCCGCTACCTCGCGCGGTACGTGCGGGAGCTGGGCGTGCTGGACCTCGCCGACTGCGTCGCGCACCTGACCGGGCGGGCCGCACGACGGCTGCGGCTGACCGACCGCGGGCTGGTGAAGCCGGGGTACGCCGCCGACCTGGTGCTGTTCGACCCGGACACCGTGGCCGACACGGCCACCTTCGACGACCCGCGGCAGCAGGCCGCGGGCATCCCCTACGTCTTCGTCAACGGCGTCGCGGCCATCGACGACGGCAGGCCCACCGGCGCGCTCGCCGGCCGTTCACTCAGGAGGTCCGCTTGATCGACTGGCTGCAGCACTCCACCGGAGGGCTGCTCACGCTCGCGGCGGTGTCGATCGCCGTCCTGCTGGTCATGATCATCCGGTTCAAGACCGAACCGTTCATCGCCCTGATCATCGTCGGGCTGCTCACCGCCCTGGCGGCCGGGCTTCCCGTCGGCACGATCGTCGGCACCGCGCAGAAGACGTCGGACTCGTTGCTGGAAAAGGGTTTCGGCGGGATCCTCGGCCACATCGCCGCGATCATCGGTCTCGGCACGCTGCTCGGCGCGATCCTGGAGAAGTCCGGCGGGGCGCGGGTGCTGACCGGCGCGCTGCTGCGGGCCTTCGGCGAGAAGCGCGCGCCGCTCGCGATGGGCTTGGCCGGCCTGATCTTCGGCGTTCCGGTGTTCTTCGACATCGGCATCTTCGTGCTGGCGCCACTCGTGTACGTCGCCGCGCGGCAGGGCGGCCGGTCGCTGCTGCTGTACTGCCTGCCGCTGCTGGCCGGGCTGTCCATGACGCACGCGTTCATCCCGCCGCACCCTGGCCCGGTGGCCGCGGCCGGGCTGCTGCACGTCGACCTCGGCTGGATCATCCTGATGGGCGCGGTGTGCGGTCTGCCCGCGTGGTTCCTCGCCGGCGTGGTGTTCCCGTCGTGGATCGGCAAGCGGATGAACATCGAGGTCCCGGCGGAGATGATCGTCGACGAGGACGGCGAGGAGGGGCCCGGGCCGTCGCTGGGGCTGGTGTCGGCGATCATCGCGGTGCCGCTGGTGCTGATCCTGGCCGGCACGTTCGGCAGCATCTGGCTGCCGAAAAACTCCGCGGCCGCGGGGGTGGCGGCGTTCGTCGGCACGCCCGCGGTGGCGCTCACGATCGCCGTGCTGCTCGCGTCCTGGCTGCTGGGCACGCGCCGCGGGATGACCGGCAAGGAGCTGTCCGCGCTGTCGGCCGCCGCGCTGCGCCCGGTGGCGATGCTGCTGCTGGTGGTGGGCGCGGGCGCGTTCTTCGGCGCGGTGCTGTCGGCGACCGGGATCGGCAAGGCGGTGGCCGACTCGCTGCAGGCCGGTGGCCTGCCGGTGATCGCGGCCGCCTACGTGATCAGCTGCGGGCTGCGGCTCGCGCAGGGTTCGGCGACGGTCGCGATCGTGACCACCGGCGGCATCATCGCGCCGAGCCTGGCCGATGCCGGGTACTCGCAGGCGCAGCTGGCGCTGATCGTGGTCGCGATCGCCGCCGGGTCGATCATCGCCTCGCACGTCAACGACGGCGGGTTCTGGATCGTGTCGCGGTACTTCGGGCTGACCGTCGGCGAAACGCTCAAGACCTGGACCGTCCTGGAAACCATCCTGTCCGTGTCGGGGTTCGCGATGTCCGCGATCCTGATGGCGATCGTGTAGGAGGAGTGCCGTGCCGGACATCCGCCGCCGCACCTTTCTCGGCGCCACCGGCCTGCTGGCCGTTCCGGTGACCATCCCCTCGTCGCCGCCGCGGGTGGCTTTCGTGGGCAGTTACGCCGCAGGCCTGGACGTCGCCCTCGCCGGCGATGCGGGCCTGCGGCGCGGGTTCACCGTGCCGGGTGTGCCCGCCGCGTCGTGGTTCGCGTTGTCGGCTGACAAGAAGGTCCTGTACGCGACCAACGAGACCGAAGACGGCACGGTCACCGCGGTCGACGTGCGCGATCCGCTGAAGCCGGCGGTGCTCGGCAGCCGTTCGACGCTCGGGGCCGGTCCGACGCACCTGTCGGTGGCCGGGCGGCACCTGCTGACGGCGAACTACACGTCGGGATCGCTGGTGGTGCACCCGATCCGGCGCGACGGGACGCTCGGCGAGGCCACGGACCTGGTGCCGCACGAGGGCGCGCAACCGCACGCGCACCAGGTCCTGCCCGATCCGTCCGGCCGGTGGGTGCTGGCCGTGGACCTGGGCACGAACTCGGTGTACGTCTACCGGCTCGACGCGGGGAAGCTGGTCGCCCACCAGCAAGTCTCGCTGCCCGCGGGGACCGGGCCGCGGCACCTCGCGTTCCACCCGGGCGGGCGCGCGTTGTACGTGGCGTGCGAGCTGGACCCGGCGGTCGTGCCGGGCACCTGGGACCCGGTGCGCGGCGAGGTCCGGCTCGGCGACGCAGTGCCAGCGGGCGTGCGGGACCAGGACTACCCCGGCGAGATCGCGGTGTCCCCGGACGGCCGGTTCGTGTACGTCTCGGTGCGTGGCGCGAACACGATCGCGGCGCTGCGCACCGGTCGCGCGCTGACGCCGGTGCAGGCGGCGCCGACGGGCGGGAACTGGCCGCGCCACTTCACCTTCGACACGTCCGCGCGCCGGCTGTACGTGTCGAACCAGCGTTCCGGGACGGTCACCTGGCTGCCCCGCGATCCGGCGACCGGACGGCTCGGCGCGGCCGAGGGCGAACTGTCGGCGCCCGAAGTCGCCACCGTGTTGTTCCGCTGAGGGAGTTACGCAGTGGTAATGGTCTAGACCTTGTGGCGAGGTGAACGTCCGTTTTAGGCTCTGTTGCCAATAGCGAAACGCACATTGCGTGACACGCAACGGAGGCTGCGTTGAGAATCCGTCGTACCCTCGCCGCGCTCGCGGTCGTGGCCACCGCCGCGGCCTGCGCGCCGGCCCAGACCGGGCCTGCCGGGCCCGGTGGTGACGAGAAGACCGGAACCCTGCGGGTCTGGCTGTTCGACGAGGCGAACCGCGCGCCCAAGGAAGCGGTCGTGAAGGACGCGGTCGCGGAATTCGAAGCCGCGCACGCCGGAGTCAAGGTGGACGTCCAGTGGATCCCGGTGGAAGGCCGCGCGGACCGGTTCTCCGGCGCCTTCAACGATCCCGCCAGCGCGCCGGACGTCGCCGAGTTCGGCAACACCGACGTCGCGAGCTACGCCCAGACGGGCGCGCTCGCCGACCTCACCGAGGACATCCGCGCCTGGCCGGAAGGCGCCGGGCTGCAGGCGAGCGTCCTGGACACCGCGAAGGCGGACGGCAAGACCTACGGCATCCCCTGGTACACGGGCATCCGCGCGCTCTACTACCGCACCGACGTGTTCGCCGAACTCGGCCTGCGGCCGCCGGCGACGCTGGCCGAGCTGGCCGAGACCGCCCGCGCGATCCGCGCCGCGCGACCCGACCTGTACGGCATCTCGGTCGGCGGCAAGTACACCTACGCGCTGCTGCCGTTCGTGTGGGCCCACGGCGGCGAGGTCGCCCGGAACACCGGCGGCGCCTGGCGCGGCGACCTCACCTCGCCCGCCACCGCGGCCGGGGTCAGCGCCTACGCGAGCCTGCTCAGCGCAGGCATCTGCCCGCCGGAGCAGTGCGCGAACTCCACAGGCACCCAGAGCGTGCAGGCGTTCGCCGGGGGCAAGGCCGCGATGACGATCGGCGGCGATTTCAACCGCAAGGCCGTGGAAGCCGGCGCGGTGCGGGGCAAGTACGCGGTCGTGCCGCTGCCCGGCACGCAGCCGGGGTCGGTCGCGCCCGCGTTCGCCGGTGGCAACCTGCTCGGCGTCTTCCGCGCGACCACCCACCGCAGCCTGGCCACCGAGTTCGCCGAACTGCTCGCCGGGGCGAAGTACCAGGCGCGGATGTACGAGGCGATGGGCAACCTGCCGACCCTGACCGCGGTGCAGAACCAGGTGGCGGCGAGCGACCCGTTCCTGGAGCCGTTCGTGGCGACGCTCAAGGCGGGCACGAAGTTCGTGCCGCCCAGCCCGGCCTGGTCGCGCATCGACGCGCAGGGCGTGCTGCCGACCGCGGTGCAGCAGATCGCGACCGGGGAGAAGAGCCCGGACGCCGCGCTCGCGGCCGCGAACGAGGCGATGAACCAGGCCTTCGGCGGCTGACGTGGCCACCCCGAACCTGCTGGCGCCCGAGGCGCCGACAGCACCGCCCGCACCGTCCCCGCGCCGCCGCAGGCGCGGGGACGGCCCCGCCGCCGTCCGCTACCTCGCCCCCGCCGCGATCCTGCTGCTGGTGGTGCTGGCCTACCCGATCTACCAGCTCGTCGTCATCTCGTTCTACGACTACGGGCAGGCCGAGGCGGCGGGCAACGCGCCGCTGCGGTTCCTCGGGCTGGCGAACTACGTGGAACTGCTCGGCAGCGCCACGTTCTGGACCGTGCTCGCCAAGACCGTCGTGTTCGCGGCGGTGTGCGTGGTGGGCAGCCTGGTGGCGGGCACCGGGCTGGCGGTGCTGGCGAGCAAGGTCCGCGCGGTGCCCCGCACGCTGTTGTTCCTCGCCGCGCTCGGCGCGTGGGCGACACCCGCGGTGGCCGGGTCCTACATCTGGCTGTTCCTCTTCGACGCCGATTTCGGCCTGGTCAACGAGGCGCTGGCGTCACTCGGGTTCGGCGGCATGGCCGGGCACTCCTGGACCTTCGGCACCACCAGCGCGTTCGGGCTGGTGGCGCTGGAGGTGATCTGGTGCTCGTTCCCGTTCGTTCTGGTGACCATGTACGCCGGGATCCGCGCGGTGCCGGCCGAAGTGGTCGAGGCGGCCACTTTGGACGGTGCGGGCGCGTGGCGGACGACGACCTCGGTGCTGCTGCCGATGGTGCGGCCGATGCTGCTGATCGCGACCGTGCAGTCGATCATCTGGGACTTCAAGGTGTTCACGCAGATCTACGTGATGACCAGCGGCGGTGGCGTCGCGGGACGGAACCTGGTGCTCAACGTCTACGCCTACCAGCAGGCCTTCGCCGGTTCGCGCTACGGCCTCGGCGCGGCGATCGGGGTGGTGATGACCGTGCTGCTGCTGTCCGTCACCGGGCTGTACGTCCGGTCCCAGCGGGCGGGGCTGGCATGACGACGCTGGTGCGGAAACCGGGCCGCACGCTCGCCGAGATCGTCACCGTGCTCGTCGCCGCCGTGGTCGCGTTCCCGCTGTACTGGATGGTGCTGACCGCGCTGAAACCACCGGGCGAGGTGCAGTCGGCCGCGCCGTGGACGTTCGCGCCGTCGCTGGACTCCTTCCAACGAGTGCTGACCGTGTCCGGGTTCGGCCGGTACTTCCTCAACAGCCTGGCGGTCGCGCTCGTCGTGGTGGCGCTGTCGCTGCTGTTCGCCTTCCTGGCCGCGGTGGCGCTGACCCGGTTCCGCTTCCGCGGCCGCACGGTGCTGCTCGTGATGCTCCTGGTCGCGCAGATGGTGCCGGTGGAGGCGCTGACGATCCCGCTGTTCTTCCTGATGCGCTCGGTGGGGCAGGTGGCGCCCGCGTTCGGGCTCAACGAGCTGGGCTCGCTGGTGCTGGTGCACCTGGCGTTCAGCCTGCCGTTCGCGATCTGGATGCTGCGCGGTTTCGTCGCCGCGGTGCCCGCCGAACTCGAAGAGGCGGCGAAGGTGGACGGGGCGAGCCGGTTCCGGTTCGTGTGGCAGATCCTGTTCCCGCTCGTGACGCCCGGCCTCGTGGCGACGAGCGTGCTGTCGTTCATCCACGCGTGGAACGACTTCCTGTTCGCCAAGACGTTCATCATCTCCCGCTCGGAGAACCAGACGCTGCCGCAGGCGATCCTGGTGTTCTTCAAGCCGGAGGAGAACGACTGGGGCGCGATCATGGCGTCCTCGACGCTGATGACCGTGCCGGTGCTGGTGTTCTTCGTGCTCGTGCAGCGCAGGCTGGTCGGCGGCATGGCCGGGGCGGTGAAGGGGTGATCCCGCTGACCGCACTGCTCCCCCGGCCGGTGTCGGTCACCGCCGCGCCCGGGACGTGCCGGTGGCCGGCGCCGGTCGAGGTGCGGGCGGCGGACCTGCCCGCGGAGGGCTACCGGCTCACGATCCGGCCGGACGGGGTGCTGATCGAGGCGCCGGACGCCGCGGGCGAGTTCTACGCGCGGCAGACGCTGCGGCAGCTGATCGGGCCGGACGCGTTCCGCGCCGTGCCGCTGCGCGGGACGGCGGAGCTGGCGTGCGGGACGGTGGTGGACCATCCGCGGTTCGCCTGGCGCGGCTGCCTGCTCGACGTGGCGCGGCACTTCCGCACCAAGGCCGAGGTGCTGCGGTTCACCGACCTGCTCGCCGCGCACAAGCTGAACGTGCTGCACCTGCACCTCACCGACGACCAGGGCTGGCGCGTGGAGATCCCGGCGTTCCCGCGGTTGACCGAGGTGGGGTCGTGGCGGCGGGAGTCGATGGTCGGCCGCCACGACGGCCCGGAGCGCGACGGGCGGCCGCACGGCGGGTTCTACACCGGCGACGACCTGCGGGAGATCGTCGCCTACGCGGCGGCGCGGGCGATCACGGTGGTGCCCGAGATCGACGTGCCCGGCCACTCCCGCGCGGCGATCGCCGCGTACCCGGAACTGGGCGGCGGGCGCGAGCTCGACGTGTGGACGTCGTGGGGCGTCAGCACCGACCTCCTGGACCCGTCGGAGTCCACAGTGGAGTTCTTCCGCGCGGTCTTCGACGAGGTGCTGGACATCTTCCCGTCCGAGGTGATCGGCGTCGGCGGGGACGAGGCGCCGGGCGCCACACCGGAGCACGGCAAGTTCACCGCGCGGATGATCGAGCACCTGCACGCGCGCGGCCGGCGGGCGCACGCCTGGGACGAGGTCCTGGACGCCGGGACCGCCTTGCCCGCCGGCACCGTGATCGGCGCGTGGCGGGACGAAACCCAGGTGACACGGGCGATCGACGCCGGGTGCCAGGTCGTCGCGTGTCCCGAGCAGGCGGTGTACCTCGACCACCGGCAGGCCGACGGCGACGACGAGCCCATCCCGGTCGGGTTCGTGCGGACCCTGGCCGACGTCCACCGCTGGGAGCCGCCGCCCGGGGTGCTCGGGGCGCAGGCGCAGGTGTGGACCGAGCACCTGGACTCGGTGCGGCGGGTCGACTACGCGACGTTCCCGCGGTTGTGCGCCTTCGCCGAGGTCGTGTGGAGCCCGCCCGAACGCGATGGCGCGGAGTTCCACACGCGGCTGGCCGAGCACCACCTGCCGCGGCTGGACGCACTCGGCGTGGAGTACCGGCCCCTCGACGGGCCGCGCCCGTGGCAGCGGCGGCCGGGCGTGCCGGGCCGGCCGCGATGACGGCCGGGCCGGCGCCCGCGGTCACTGCTGCGGCGCGAAGCCCTGCTGGAACTGGCCCTGTCCCTGCTGCCCCTGTGCCTGCGGCTGCTGCTGGTACTGCTGCTGCGCGGCCTGCTGCTGCGCGCCTGCGTCCGTGCCGTCGGGCACCACGTACACGGCCGTGCCGTAGGCGGCGATCTCGCTCGCGGTCTGGGCGATCTCGTTGCAGTCGAAGCGCATGCTCAGCACCGCGTTCGCCCCGAAGGCCATCGCCTCCTGGCAGAGCCGCCCCAGCGCCTCGTACCGCGAATCGGACAGCAGCTTCGACAGGCCCTTCAGCTCGCCGCCCGCCATCGCCTTGAAGCCGGCGCCGAGGTTGGAGAACATGTTCCGGCTGCGCACCGTCAGCCCGAACACCTCGCCGTACACGCGCACGACCCGGTAGCCGGGCAAATCGTTCATAGTGGACAGCAGGATCGGGAACCGGGGCTGCTGCTGGTAAGGCTGGCTCATGCCGCGGATCGTAGCGTCCTTCACGTCACGGCCCGGTACCAAACCTCCGGCCGCCCGACCTGTCCGTATCGCGGCTCTCGTCGCGCGAGTCCGTTGTCCGCGAGGTATTCCAGGTACCGCCGCGCGGTAACCCGGGACACCCCGGTCGCGGTGGCGGCCGCGCCCGCGGACAGCCCGTCCGGTTCGTCCCGCAGCGCCGAGACCACCGCGTCCAGGGTCTGCCCGCTCATCCCCTTGGGCAGGGCCGTCGCCACCGGCGAGCGCAGCGCCGCGAACGCCCGGTCCACCTCGGACTGCCCGACCTCGCCGGTTTCCCCGAAACTTTCCCGGAACTTCGCGTACCGGTCGAGCTTGTCCCGCAGCGAGGCGAAGGTGAACGGCTTGATGAGGTACTGCACGATCCCGACCGACACCGCGGCCTTCACCACCGCCAGGTCCCGCGCCGAGGTCACCGCGATGACGTCCACCAGATTGCCCGCGGCCCGCAACGCCCGGCACACCGCGAGGCCGTGCGTGTCGGGCAGGTAGAAGTCGAGCAGCACCAGGTCGGCGGTGTCGCGCTCGAAGAACCGCAGCGCCTCCGCGCCGGAGTGGACGACCGCGGCGACGGTGAACCCGGCGACCCGCTCCACGTAGGTCCGGTGCGCCTCGGCGGCGACCGGGTCGTCCTCGACCACGAGCACCCGGATCACCGCGGCACCTCCTGCCGCACCGGCAGCCGCACGGTGAACACCGCGCCCTCGCCGGAGGCCACGTCCACCCGTCCGCCGTTGCGCCGCACCACCTGCCCGACCAGCGCCAGGCCCAGCCCGTGACCGTCCGGTTTGGTCGTCCAGCCGCGCTCGAACACGCGCCGCCGCGCCTCGTCCGGCACGCCCCGGCCGTTGTCGGCGACCCGCAACAGCAGCTCCTCCCCCTCGATCTTCGCGGTCACCGTGACCCGCGGCCGCTCCGGCCGCTCACCCGCGGCCTCGATGGCGGCGTCGATCGCGTTGTCGATCAGGTTGCCCAGCACGGTGATCAGGTCGCGTGGCTCGATGCCGGTGTCGGTGTCCTCGATGGCGGTGTCCTCGGTCAGCACCAGTTCGGCGCCGCGCTCGCTGGCCTCGGCGGTCTTGCCGAGCAGCAGCGCGGCCAGCACCGGTTCGGACACCGCGCCGACCACCTGGTCGGTGAGCCGCTGCGCGATCTCCAGCTCCGCCGTGGCGAACTCGACCGCTTCCTGGGTGCGGCCCATCTCCACCAGGGACACCACCGTGTGCAGGCGGTTGGCCGCCTCGTGCGCCTGCGACCGCAGCGACTCGGCGAGCCCGCGCGCGGTGGTCAGCTCGCCGGTGAGCAGCTGCAGGTCGGTGTGGTCGCGCAGGGTGACGACGGTGCCGTGGTCCTTCGCGCGGGCGCGGGACCGCACCGGCGCGGTGCTCACCACCAGCACCCGCACGTCGGTCAGGTGGATCTCGTCGCGCCGCGGCTCCTGGCCCCGCAGCGCTCCGACCAGGCTCGGTGGCAGCCCCAGCTCGGTGACCGGTTTGCCGGTCGGGTCCGCGCCGAGGCCGAGCAGCTCGCGGGCGGCGTCGTTGCACAGCACCACCCGCTCGTCCGCGCCGACCAGCACGAGCCCCTCGCGCACCGCGTGCAGGGTCGCCTCGTAGTAGGCGAAGATGCTGCTCAGCTCGGCCGGGGCGAGACCGCGGGTCTGCCGCCGCAGCCTGCTGCTGACCAGGTAGCTGCCCGCGATGCCCACCACCAGGGCCGCGCCGGCCACCGCGGCGAGCGTCCAGATCCGCTGCGCCAGCGCCGCCGAGATGGCGTCGACCTTGATGCCTGCCGACACCAGCGCGACCACGCGCCGCTCCGCGTCGAACACCGGCACCACCGCGCGCATCGACGGGCCGAGCGTCCCGGTGTAGGTCTCGGTGTAGACCCGGCCCTGCCGCGCGACGTCGATCGTGCCGAGGAACCGCTGCCCGATCAGCTCCGGGTTCGGGTGGGTGTAGCGGATGCCGTCCGGGTCCATGATCGTGATGAAGTCGACCCCGGTGTCGCGCCGCACCTGCTCGGCGAAGGGTTGCAGTTCGGTGCTCGGATTGGGCAGTCTCAGCGCGGAGAGCACCGTCGGCGAGTCGGCGAGGGTGCTCGCGATGGCGACCACCTTGTCCTGCGCGCGGGCCTCCACGGCGCGGGCGGCGTCGAAGTAGGCCAGCAGCGCCCCGACCGCGACCAGCACGGCCACTCCCGCCACCTGCAGCAGGAGCAGCTGCCGCGCGAGGCTCCAGCGCCTGCTCGTGATCCGCACCCCGCCATCCCAGCACACCGGCCGGGCCGGCCGCCCGGGGACGCCGGTCGCGCCGCGAACTCTATGAACACAACGGTGACCGCGGTCATACCCGTGGCCGATAGTTCCACGCGAACTGCGCCGGACTGGGCGCGTCACGTCCCCACAGGAGGCAACGTTGCCTACGGCACCACCGGCCGGCGCGAAGCCGCGCCGCGACCGGATGCACTACCTCTACCTCGCGGTCATCGCCGCGGTCGTCCTCGGTGTCGCGGTCGGGATCCTGTTCCCCGGCTTCGGCAAGAGCCTCGCCTGGCTCGGCACCGGGTTCGTGAACCTGATCAAGATGATGATCTCCCCCATCATCTTCTGCACGATCGTGCTCGGCATCGGGTCGGTCGCCAAGGCCGCGAAGGTCGGCAAGGTCGGCCTGATGGCCATCGGCTACTTCCTGGTGATGTCCACGTTCGCGCTGGCCATCGGCCTGATCGTGGGCAACCTGCTGCACCCGGGCAGCGGCCTGCACCTGGACCCGTCGTCGATCGCGAAGGCGCAGGAACAGGCCAGCAAGGGCAGCGAGGGCACCACCGACTTCGTGCTCGGCATCATCCCGACCTCGCTGGTGTCGTCGTTCACCGAGGGTTCGGTGCTGCAGACGCTGCTGGTCGCGCTGCTCGCCGGTTTCGCGCTGCAGAAGATGGGTGAGGCGGGCAAGCCGATCCTGCGCGGCATCGAGCACATCCAGAAGCTCGTGTTCCGCATCCTGTCGATGATCATGTGGGCGGCGCCGGTGGGCGCGTTCGGCGCGATCGCCGCGGTGGTGGGCGCGACCGGGTGGAACGCGCTGAAGAGCCTCGCGGTGGTGATGGTCGGGTTCTACGTCACGTGCGCGTTGTTCGTGGTGATCGTGCTCGGCGCGATCCTGTGGCTGGGCGCGCGGATCAACATCTTCAGCCTGCTGCGGTACCTCACCCGCGAGTTCATCCTGATCGTGTCGACGTCGTCGTCGGAGTCGGCGCTGCCGCGGCTGATCGCGAAGATGGAGCACCTGGGCGTGTCCAAGCCGGTCGTCGGCATCACGGTGCCGACCGGGTACTCGTTCAACCTGGACGGCACCGCGATCTACCTGACGATGGCGACGCTGTTCATCGCCACCGCGCAGGGCAGCCCGCTGTCCGTCGGCGAGCAGATCTCCCTGCTGGTGTTCATGATCATCGCGTCGAAGGGCGCGGCCGGTGTGAGCGGCGCGGGCCTGGCGACCCTGGCGGGCGGGCTGCAGTCGCACCGGCCGGATCTGGTCGGCGGCGTCGGGTTCATCCTCGGCATCGACCGGTTCATGTCCGAGGCGCGCGCGGTGACCAACTTCGCGGGCAACGCCGTGGCGACGGTCGTCATCGGGTCCTGGACCAAGGAGTTCGACCGGTCGCGGGCCCAGCGGGTGCTGTCCGGGCAGGACCCGTTCAACGAGACCACGCTGGTGGACGACCACCCCGCGGCCGAGCCGGCGCGGGAGCCCGTGAAGGCCGGCGTCTGATGCGCGCCCGGCGGCTGGTGATCGCGGTGGTCGCCGCGATCACCGGCACCCTCCTGGCCGCGCCGGCCGCCACCGCGTCGGGGATCGTCGGCTTCCCCGTGCCTTCCGCCGGCTGCGGCCACCCCGCACCGGTGCCGGCGGGACAGAGCGTGACCCGCACCGTCACCTCGGGCGGGCTCACGCGCAGCTATCTGCTGCACGTTCCGGCGGACTACCGGCCCGACCGGCCGGATCCGCTGGTCCTGTCCTTCCACGGGCACGGCCGCACCGCCGAGTACCAGGAGGAGCTGTCCGGCTTCTCCGGCCGGTCGGTGATCGCGGTCTACCCGCAGGGTCTGATCGGGACCGACGGGAAGAGCGCGTGGACGGGCGCGCCGTACTCGGCCGCCGCGGACGACGTGCTGTTCACCAGCGACCTGCTGAACCAGGTGCAGCGAGAGCTGTGCGTCGACCCGCGGCGCGTGTTCGCGGCGGGCAAGTCCAACGGCGGCGGGTTCACCGGGGTGCTGGCCTGCCGGCTGAGCGGGCGGATCGCGGCGTTCGCGCCGGTGTCCGGGGCGTTCTACCCGCAGGGCGGCGAGTGCCACCCGTCGCGGCCGGCGCCGGTGCTGGACTTCCACGGCACCGCGGACACGACAATTCCTTACGCCGGCGATCCGGCGCGCGGGCTGCCGTCCATTCCGGACTGGCTGGCGGGCTGGGCGTCGCGCGACGGGTGCGCCCCGGAACCCGTGGTGCGTGACCTCGGCGACGGGGTGCGGGTCGAGCGGTGGCGGTCCTGTGATGCGGACGTCGTGCACTACCGGGTCGAGGGCCTGGGCCACGACTGGCCGAGCACCGCGCCCAACCCGGATTCGGACGTCCCGTCGGTGATCGACGCGACGCCGGTGATCCTGCGGTTCTTCAGCGCGCACCCGCTGCGCTGAGGTGGTGCTGGAGTCCGCGCCGGCCACGCCGCATCATCAGGGCGTGGTTGGCGCGGAACACCGGCCGGGCCAGCGGGGAGAGGGTGCGCAGCAGCGGTTTCGTGGCGAGGACCCGCTGGGTGATCTCCAGACGGGTGCCGCCCGGCCTGCCGAGGACGACCGCCGCGAGCGAGCCTTCGAGGTCGCCGGTCAGGTGGACGCGCAGGCGGCCGCGATCGGGATCCTGCTCGGCCCGGCGCATGCGAACGACGAGCGCGTACGGCAGCGCGGCGCGGCAGACGAGCTGAGCGGTGTCCTCGTCGACCCGGGTGACCTCCCGCACGTCCGGCCACCAGAGCGGATACCCGGCGACATCGGTGACCACCTCGAAGACGGCGCGCGCGGGCGCGGAGAGCAGCCAGGTGTCCCGGAAGTGGTAGGCGTTGACCCGCATGGCATCGAGTATCCGCCAAGATCAATAGCCGGACCCGCCGTCGGCGGGGGTGGCGGTCACCTTCGCCCCGGACGGGGCGACCACGAACCAGGTGCCGTCGACGCCCTGGCCGTTGACCTGGCCGGGTGCGGTGTCGTTGGCGTAGCGGTACAGCGGCCGGCCCCCGAGCGTGAGCTGCCGCACGCCGTCCGGGCGGACGAGAACCCCGGCGAGCGCGCGGTCGATCCCGTCGGTGGTCGGCGCGGCGGCACCGGCGGCTGCCGGCGGCCACAGGGTCGCGCAGGCGCCGGCGCAGTTGCTCGCCGGTGGTGACGCGCTGTCCAGCTCGAAGCGGTAGAGCGTGCGGCCCTGGTCGTCGGCGACGACCTCCCCGAGCCCGCTGATGACGGCGACGCGCAGATCGGCGGGCGGGCGCTCCGGCGCAGCCGGGCCGCACGCGGACGCGAACACCGCCACGATCACGGCGACGAGCAGGCGGGTCATCGGGCACCTCCCGCGGTGCGAGCCCGGTGCACGGCGACCGGGTCATCCCATTGACACGAGAGGGCGTGCTCCGCGGTTCACCGGCCCGGCACGCTTGGCCGCGTGCCGGGAGCGCCGGCAGGCGGATGCGCGAGGCGCGACACCGTGCCGGACCGCGCCGCCGGGCTTTTCGGCAGCTCCGAACCGGCCCGCACCGCCTGGCGTACGGCGGTGTCCGGCGAGCCAGGAGCGGATCGCCGCCCACGACGGTCACCAGCCGGGCGCGGTGCCGGTGCGCCCGGCACCGCACTGTCCGGACGCGGCCGGGACCGCGCCGCGCGGCTGGCCGGCCGCGCGGCGGGCCCGAATCAGTTCAGCAGTTCCTGCAGGAACTTGCCCGTGTAGCTGCCTTCGACCGTGGCGACGTGCTCCGGTGTGCCCTCGGCGACGATGGTGCCTCCGCCGGAGCCGCCTTCCGGGCCCAGGTCGATGACCCAGTCGGAGGTCTTGATCACGTCGAGGTTGTGCTCGATCACGATCACGCTGTTGCCCTTGTCCACCAGGCCGTTGATGACGCCGAGCAGCTTGCGGATGTCCTCGAAGTGCAGGCCGGTGGTCGGCTCGTCGAGGATGTACACCGTCTTGCCGGTCGAGCGCTTCTGCAGCTCGGACGCGAGCTTCACGCGCTGCGCCTCGCCGCCGGACAGCGTCGGCGCGGGCTGGCCCAGCCGGACGTAGCCGAGGCCGACGTCGACCAGCGTCTGCAGGTGCCGGTGGATCGCCTTGATCGGCTCGAAGAACTCGGCGGCCTCCTCGATCGGCATGTCGAGGACGTCGGAGACCGTCTTGCCCTTGTAGTGCACCTCGAGCGTCTCGCGGTTGTACCGGGCGCCCTTGCAGACCTCGCACGGCACGTACACGTCGGGCAGGAAGTTCATCTCGATCTTGATCGTGCCGTCGCCCGCGCACGCCTCGCAGCGGCCGCCCTTGACGTTGAACGAGAACCGGCCCGGCTGGTAGCCGCGCACCTTCGCCTCGGTGGTGGCCGCGAACAGCTTGCGCACGTGGTCCCACACCCCCGTGTAGGTCGCCGGGTTGGACCGCGGCGTGCGGCCGATCGGCGACTGGTCGACGCGCACCAGCTTGTCCACGTGGTCCAGGCCGCGCACGCGGGTGTGCCGTCCCGGCACCTGGCGGGCGCCGTTGAGCTTGTTCGCCAGCACCGTCGCGAGGATGTCGTTGACCAGCGTCGACTTGCCCGACCCGGACACGCCGGTGACCGACACCAGGCAGCCCAGCGGGAACGACACGTCCACGCCGCGCAGGTTGTGCTCCCGCGCGCCGACCACGGTCAGCTGCCGCTTCTTGTTCGCCGGCCGCCGGATCGCCGGCACCGGGATGACCTCCTGCCCGGACAGGTACTGGCCGGTCAGCGACTTCTTGTTCTTGAGCAGCTTCGCGAACGGTCCGCTGTGGACGATGTGCCCACCGTGCTCGCCCGCGCCGGGGCCGATGTCGACCACCCAGTCGCTGGCGCGGATGGTGTCCTCGTCGTGCTCGACGACGATCAGCGTGTTGCCCAGGTCGCGCAGCCTGGTCAGCGTGTCGATCAGGCGGCGGTTGTCGCGCTGGTGCAGGCCGATCGACGGCTCGTCCAGCACGTACAGCACGCCGACCAGCCCGGACCCGATCTGGGTGGCCAGCCGGATGCGCTGGGCCTCACCACCGGACAGCGTGGCCGACGCGCGGTCCAGCGACAGGTAGTTCAGGCCGACGTCGAGCAGGAAGCGCAGCCGCGCCTGGATCTCCTTCAGCACCGCGCCGGCGATCATCGCCTCGCGCTGCCCCAGCTTGAGGCCGTCGAGGAACTCCGAGGCCTCCTCGATGGACAGGGCGCACACCTCGGCGATCGACCGCTCGCCGCGCTCGGCGTGCGCCAGGGTGACCGCGAGGATCTCCGGCTTGAGCCTGCTGCCCTGGCACGCCGGGCACGGCACCTCGCGCATGTAGCCCTCGTACCGCTCGCGCATGTACTCGGACTCGGTCTGGTCCAGCCGCCGCTCGAGGAACGGGATGACGCCCTCGAAGCTCGCGTAGTAGCTGCGCTGGCGGCCGTAGCGGTTGCGGTAGCGGACGTGGACCTGCTCGTCGACGCCGTGCAGGACCGCCTTCTGCGCCTTCGCGGGCAGCTTGCGCCACGGCGTGTCCATGCGGAAGCCGATGGTCTCCGACAGCGACTCCAGCAGCCGCTGGAAGTACTCGGCGCTCTGCCCGCCCGACCAGGGCGCGATCGCGCCTTCGGCCAGCGACAGCTCGTCGTCGGGCACCACCAGCTCCGGGTCGACCTCCTTGCGGATGCCGATGCCGGTGCACTCCGGGCACGCGCCGTAGGGCGAGTTGAACGAGAACGAGCGCGGCTCGAGGTCCTCGATGGCCAGCGGGTGGCCGTTCGGGCAGGCGAGGTTCTCGGAGAACCCGCGGATGCGGTGCGGGTCGCCCTCCGGCAGGTCGACGAACTCCAGCTCGACCAGCCCGTCCGCCAGGCGCAGCGCGGTCTCGACCGAGTCGGTCAGCCGCTGCTTCGCCGAGGACTTGACCGTCAGCCGGTCGACCACGACGCCGATGTGGTGCTTCTCCTGCTTCTTCAGCTTCGGCGGGTCGGTGAGCTGGTACACCTGCCCGTCGATGCGCGCCCGCGAGTAGCCCTGCTGCTGGAGGTTGCTGAACAGGTCGAGGTACTCGCCCTTGCGGCCGCGCACGACCGGCGCGAGCACCTGGAACCGGGTGCCCTGCTCCATGGCCAGCACCTGGTCGACGATCTGCTGCGGGGTCTGCTTGCTGATCGGCTCACCGCACTGCGGGCAGTGCGGCTTGCCCGCGCGCGCGTAGAGGAGCCGGAGGTAGTCGTAGACCTCGGTGATGGTGCCCACGGTGGAGCGCGGGTTGCGCGAGGTGGACTTCTGGTCGATCGACACCGCGGGCGACAGGCCCTCGATGAAGTCGACGTCCGGCTTGTCCATCTGCCCCAGGAACTGCCGGGCGTACGCCGACAGCGACTCCACGTACCGCCGCTGCCCCTCGGCGAAGATCGTGTCGAAGGCCAGGCTCGACTTGCCCGACCCGGACAGGCCGGTGAACACGATCAGGCTGTCCCGGGGCAGGTCGAGGTCGACGCCGCGGAGGTTGTGCTCGCGCGCACCGCGAACAACGAGGCGATCAGCCACGGATGAGGTCCCTTCCCTGGAATGTGACGGCCGGATCAGCCAGCCGCATCCATGCTAGGACGACCCACCGACAGAAACCGGAGCCGGACCGGTCGGCTCCTCGCGGACGAGGTCGTCCGGAGCCCTCCGGGGCGGCGGCGCGGTGGCGCCGCGCGGCGTGGTCAGCCAGCGGTGGGCCGGCCGTTCGACGAACTTCGTGAGCAGCCATCCGGCGCCGATCGCCGCCCCCAGCACGAGCGGCAGCCGCGCCCAGCCCGGCAGTCCCGCGAGTTGCAGCGCCTTGGCCAGGATGTAGCCCAGCTCCTGGTGCAACAGGTACACGCCGTAGGAAATTCCGGCGAACCAGCCGATGACCGGCGCCAGCGGGCGCAGGAACGTCCAGTCCGGGCCCTTCGCCGCGGCGCACACCAGGACGAGCACCAGCGCGAACCCGATGATGGAGGGCAGCCGCGACGGGTCCGTGGGCAACGCCACGTGGAACGGGTAGAGGTGCAGGTCCTGCGCGGCGACGACGGCGGCGAGCAGCAGCGCCAGGTGCGGCGTGGACAACCGGTCGCGCGACCAGAGCCACACCGCGACGCCGGCGGCGAACGCGTGCAGCCGGTGCAGCCCGAACCCGAAGACGACGGCGAACGCCCACGGTGAGGGGTTCGTGACGCCGAACACCCAGAACCGCAGGACGAGCGGGACGACGACCATCGCCCAGGCGAGCAGCTTCGCGTGCCGCGCGGCGTGCGGCGACCGGAACCAGGGGGTGCGCGACCACAGCAGCGCGGCGCCGGCGAAGACCATCAGCTGGACCGGCAGGGTCCAGTAGGAGCCGTCGAGCCAGATGAACCCCTGGTGCCAGCCCTGGATCATGGTCAGGTTGACGAGGAGGTCCCAGCCGACGGGCACGTACCAGGAGCTCGCCCAGGCGACGCCGTCGGTGGTGGGGCCGAACAGCTTGTCCCACCAGTGGCTGCCGAACTCCTGGCCGTTGAACGAGGCGTCCGCCCAGCGCATCGCGAAGTAGGTCAGCAGCACCGCGACCAGGTACGGCGGGACGAGCCGGGCGGCCTTCTTCCACATCCACCGCCCGCTGTCGCCGCGCCGGACGGTCTGGCACACGAAGAACGCGGAGACGACCATCAGGATCGCGGCGCCGAACTGGGCGGTGACCTTGACCGGGTAGTCGTTCAGCTCGGTGTGGGCCAGCGGGCCCTGGTGGGTGATGTGACCCAGCATCACGGCCAGGACCGCCAGGACGCGGACGGCGTCCCAGCTGATGCGGCGGGTGCTGGCGCGGGGGTTCTCGGGGAGGAAGCTCGGCACGTCTCGGGGCGTCTCGCAAGATCGGGTTCGGGGACGCTCGGAGCCTACGTTACCGATCCGAGACCAACCTGAACGGGTGGAACGCGATGTGGCGCGGCGACTACGGTTGGCGGCGTGAACGTCGTAGAGGACTACACCGGCCACGTGGAGCCGGGCGGGGACGCGGCCCGGCGCGTGCTGGACCGGCTGGCCATCACCAAGCTGTCGGTCGGCCCCATGGACAACAACGCCTACCTGCTGGTTTGCCGCAGGCAGAACGAGGCGCTGCTGATCGACGCCGCGGCGGACCCGGAGCGGATCTCGGACCTCATCGGTCACGGGCCCGACCGTCCCGCGCTGCGCACGATCGTGACCACCCACCAGCACGCCGACCACTGGCAGGCGCTGGGCGCGGTGGCGGGCGCGTACGGAGCGAACACGGCGGCTCACCCGTTGGACGCTTCGGTGCTGCCGGTCCCCCCGGACTTCCTGGTCGAGGACGGCGACACCCTCACGGTGGGTGACTGCACGCTCGAGGTGATTCACCTGAGGGGGCACACTCCGGGCTCGATCGCGTTGTTGTACCGCGACACGGACGGCAGCACGCACCTCTTCACGGGCGATTCGCTGTTCCCCGGCGGCGTCGGGAAGACGAACTCGCCGGAGGACTTCCAGTCCCTGCTGGGCGACGTGGAGACGCGGGTGTTCGGCCGGCTGCCGGACGAGACGTGGTTCTACCCGGGCCACGGGGACGACTCGACGCTCGGCGCGGAGCGGCCGAAGCTGGCGGAGTGGCGCGAGCGCGGTTGGTGATCGCCCGACCGCTCTTCATCGGACAGATGAGGGGCGCGTCCCCGTCGGCGCGCCCCTCGTCCCCACGGTGGGCCGCGCCCAGCCGGCAAGCGGCCGACTTCGCCCGCCCGGAACGTCCGCGCTCAACCCGGACATTCTCCTGCGCCATCCGAGTGAAGCCTCGGAATTCGAGCGCTGACCAGCGCGCAGCGTAATAGCGTGCATGCGGTAAGTGGCGACTTCGGGAGAACGCGTGAACCTGAGCAAGCACGCCGAACGCCGCGTGTATCAGGAATCGGTCCGGTTGCTGGAGTCGAGCTTCCCCCGGCTCGATTCCCTGCCACGCAGGGTCCTCGGCGCGCTACTGGCCCGCACGGTGGGAAACGCGCACCTCTTCGTCCGCGAAGACCTGCACGAACGTGCCGGGAACAGGCCCGACGCGTTCCTCGTCAACGCCAACGGCATCTTTGCCCTGATCATCACTGAAGAGCGCGTGCGCGAGCAGACCGCGCGGACGGTGTTCCGCTACGCCGAAGAACGCTGCGCGGGCATTACAGACCAACGTGGACGAGTCGTGCCGGTCAGCGCGATTCATCGCGTCATCGTCGGCCCTGGGACGGGCGCGGGGCGAACGGCCCGGGCGGCCGGCCGGCACTGGTCGCTGCCGGAGACCGACCTCGCGCGGTTGTTCCGCCGCGAAGACGCCCACCTCACCCGGCGTCAGGTGGACGTCGTCGCACGGCAGGCGGGGGATCTCCTCTCCGGTTACGCGCGCCTGGCGGTGGAGCCGCCCGAGGCGCGGCCCGAGACCGCCGGTCTGCTCGATGCGGCGAGCCTCGCGGAGAATGAGGTCGAAGCGGCGCAAGCACGCCCCTTCGACAGCTGGCTGACGTTCCTGCACCCGCACCAGCACGCGATCGTGGCTCGCGACTACAACGGGCCGGCCAGAATCAGCGGTCCGGCCGGAACCGGGAAGACGGTGGTGGTGCTGCACAGGTTGCGCCGCCTCGCCCGGAACAGCACCGGGCCGCTCCTGTTCACCACGTTCGTCCGGAACCTTCCCACCGTGCACGCGGCGTCCTTCCGGCGGCTCGCGCCCGAAGTCGCCGAACGCGTCGAGTTCCTGCATCTGCACGCCTGGCTTCGACGCTTCCTCCAGTCCCGTGGACGTGCGGTCCGGGTCAGCACCCGCGGCATCAACACGGCCTTCGCCCGTGCCTGGACCGTGCACCGCGCGAGCCTGCGGGAGCTCGAACCGTCGATCGACTACTGGCGGGCGGAGGTCGATCGCGTCATCAAAGGCCGAGGGCTGACCACGTTCGAGGAATACCTCCACGCTCCCCGGCGAGGCCGGAAACTGCGGCTGGACGCACGCCACAAGGAGCTCGTCTGGGAGCTCTACGAGACCTATCAGGCCAAGCTCGCCGAGCGCGACCTGCACGACTACAACGACATGATCCAGCTCGGGGACGTCGAACTCCGCCGGGAGCCCCTGGCCCAGGGCTACGCCGCGATCGCCGTCGACGAGGTGCAGGACATCACCCTGACCGGGCTCCGGCTGTTGCGACGTCTGGCCGGTGATGGACCGAACCGCTTGTTGCTCGTCGGCGACGGGCAACAGCAGGTCTACCCGGGCGGCTGGCGGCTCTCCGACGCCGGCATCCCGGTTCAAGGACGAGGTGAGGTCCTCCGGGTCAACTACCGCAACCGCAGGGGCGTGCTCGACTTCGCGCGGGGTCTGGACGCGACCAACGAGGTCGACGATCTCGACGGCGGGCCGGGAGTCGTTCTCGGCCAGGTCGAGGCGATCAACGGCGGAGGTGAGTGCCGGTCCTGGTCCGGCCCCGCCGCCGAGCTTCCCGCCGCGCTACTGGATCAGATCGCGACCATGCCCGCGCCGCTCGGGCAGACCGCCCTGATCGTGTTCCACCACCGGGACCTTGTTCGGTGCCGGAAACTCCTGCACGAGGCCGGAATCGCGACCCTGCCCCTCGAGGACTACACCGGAGCCCCCGACGACCGGCTGAAGATCGGCACCGTGCACCGCGCGAAAGGACTCGAGTTCCGCGCAGTCCTGGTGGTGCAGTTCGACGGCGGGGACAGGCCGAGCAGCGCTGCGCGAGAGGAATCCACCGAGTTGCGGAACAGGCAGCGTCTTGTGGCCGCCACGCGGGCACGGGATTTCGTGTGGTGGGGCAGCGTCTGCGAACCCACCGCCGGAACCGCCGGCTGAAACGTCAAGCCCAGCCGGCGGTCTCGCTCAGTAGAAGAACACGTCCTCCGTCAGGCCGGCGTGCAGTGTCCGGTACGAGCCGGTGTAGAAGAGCAGCGGCGCGCCGTCCCGGTAGGCCAGGTGCTCGACCTCCCCGAGGAACAGCGTGTGGTCCCCGGCGGGGTGGCGGTCCACGATCCGGCAGCCGATGAACGCCAGGCCGCCGGGGACGAAGTCGTACGCGCCCTCCGACGTGAACTCCACCGACAGGGACGGGCGCCCGCCGAAGTGGCGGGACACCTCCTCCTGCTCCGCGGACAGCACGGTCACCGCGTACCGGTCGCCCGCCTCGAGGTGCCGCGCCATCGTGCACGCGCCGAGCGACACCAGGATCAGCGGCGGGTCCAGCGACACCGACAGGAACCCGTTCGCGGTCATGCCGTGCACGTGCCCCTCGGCGGTCCGCGTCGTGATCACCGTGACCCCGGTGGCGAACCGGCCCATCGCCGTGCGGAACCGGCGCGGGTCGGTCGCCACGCCCACGGTCACGAGCCTTCGACGGGCGCGTAGTGCAGGATCTGCGCCCCGCCCGTCGCGTAGTTCGGCACGTCCCCGGCCACAGCCTGGCCCTGCTCCGACGACATCGCCGCGGCCATCGCCTCCGCCGAGTCGAATTCGCCCTCCCAGATCGCGAAGTACGGGCTCTCCCCGCCCATCGCGGCCACGTCGAAGCTGTACCGCATGGCCCGCAGGCCGGGCAGCTGCGCCGCGAGCGGCAGGTGCGTGCTGACGTAGTACTGCTTGAAGTGCTCCGGGTCCGCGGGCGGCGGGTACAACACGGTCAGCCGGTACATGAGAAAACTCCCTTCCTCAGGCCTTCGCGTGGCGGGCCAGGAACTCGTTCGTGCGCTCGGCGGTGGCGAGGATGCGCCACTGCCGGTCCGGGTAGTCGAAGTTGTTGGTGAACTCGTCGGCGATCGCCTTGTCCGCGTGCATCGCGCCGAACAGGCGCAGCAGGTGCTCCGGCGGCGGGCCGATCATCAGGTTGGTCCAGTTCGCCGCGCCCAGCACGACGTCGGCGCGGCGCGCGGCCACGTCCTGGCAGAACAGCTCGTCGAACCCGTAGTCCTCCAGGATCGCCTGCCCGGTCACCCACGCGGAGTGCGACGCCGAGTTCGCGCCCTGCCCGACGACCGGGTCGACCACGGTGTGCACGTCGCCGATCGCCAGCGCGAACTTGCCGTTCGGCAGCTTCGCGTAGTCCTGCCGCACGGTCGGCGTCAGCGCGCCCTGCAGGATGTCCAGCGGGCCGGTCAGCGCGAAGCTCGCCGGGTCGACGCGTTCGAACGTCTGCGGGTGGTGCTTGGCGAGCTTGTCCAGCACAAGCCGCTCGTACGCCTTCGGGTCGGCGTCGTAGGACTGGCGGCCGAGGATCTCCAGGTCGCCGCCCGGCACGTTCTCGAACAGCAGCGCGGTGGTGAACCCGTCCTTGCCGTACATCGGGATCTCCAGCAGCTCGCCGTGCCCGGGCGAGGCGCTGATGGTGACGCCCTTCGGCTCCGAGTAGGTGATGCCCTGGTAAAGGCCGACGGACAGGATCCGCTGCGGCCCGTCATACGGGCTCAGCTCCGGGCGGCGCGGGAACAACGCGGCGAACGCGCCCCGACCGGCGGCGACGACGAGCAGGTCGTGCCGGTCGGCGATCGGCTCGATGTCCTCGGCCTGCAGCGTCCGGACCTCCAGCCGCCCGCCGCGCTCCTCGAACGCCTCGGTGAGCTTGGGCAGGTAGAGGCGGTAGTCGACGGCGCTGGACCACTCGGCGAAGTCGCCGCGCCAGGACATCGGCTCGGGACCACCGACGTAGTGGTGGTGGCAGGAGTAGCCGTACTCCTCCACCGGCCAGAAGTCGATGCCCAGCTCGCGCTCGCGCTTCAGCGTCGGCGCGTGGTGGGCGACGCTGTTGAGCAGCCGCCCGCCGGCCAGCTGGGCCGCGGTCTTGTCGGTGTAGATCGTCACCGGGACGTCGTGCTTGCGCAGCAGCAGTCCCAGCTGCAGGCCGGCGATCCCGGCGCCGATGATGCCGATGTCCGGCATGGTCGCTCCTCTCCTCACAGGTGGGTCCAGACGCTCTTGATCTCGGTGTACAGCTCGATGGCGTGCCTGCCCATCTCGCGGCCCCACCCGCTGGACTTGAACCCGCCCCACGGCGCCGCCGCGTCGACGGGGTTGGGCATGTTGATGAAGACGGTGCCGGCGCGGATGGCGTCGGCGAGCCGGTGCGCGGCGCTGACGTCGCGGGTCCACACGGACGCGGCGAGGCCGTATTCGGTGTCGTTGGCGCGGTGCACCACTTCGTCGGTGTCGTCGAACGGCAGCACCGCGAGCACCGGGCCGAAGATCTCGTCGCGGGCGACGGCCATGTCGTCGGTGACTCCGGTGAGGACGGTCGGGCGGTAGAAGTAGCCGTCGCTGCCGGTGGTTTCGCCGCCGGTGGCGATGCGGGCGCCCTCGGCCGCGGCCTTGCGCACGGCCGTGTCCACAGCGGACAGGTGGTCGGCCGAGACGAGCGGGCCCAGCTGGGTCGTGGGGTCCAGGCCGGGGCCGATGACCATCTTCTCGGCGGCCCGCGCGAGCCGGTCGCCGAACTCGTCCACCAGGGAGCTGTGCACGTAGAACCGCGTGTAGGCCGCGCACACCTGGCCGGAGTTGAGCAGCGCGCCCTGCAGGCAGCCCTGGACCGCGGCGGGCAGGTCGGCGTCGGGCAGGACGACGGCGGGCGCCTTGCCGCCGAGTTCCAGCGACACCCGCTTGAGGTTGCCCGCGCTGCCGCGGACGATCTCGCGGCCGACGTCGGTGGAGCCGGTGAACGACACCTTGTCCACGTCCGGGTGGTCCACCAGTGCGCGGCCGGTCTCCGGGCCGCCGGTGAGGACGTTGAGCACGCCGGCCGGGACACCGGCGTCGACCATCAGCCGCGCCAGGCGCAACGTGGTGAGCGGGGTTTGCTCGGCGGGCTTGACGACGACGGTGTTGCCGCAGGCGAGCGCCGGGGCGAGCTTCCAGGACGCGATCATCAGCGGGAAGTTCCACGGCGTGATGAGCGCGCACACGCCGACCGGCTCGCGGCGGGTGTACTGGAGGACGTCCGGGACGGACACCGGCGACGTCTCGCCCTCGATCTTGGTGACCCAGCCCGCGTAGTAGCGGAAGTGCTCGGCGGCCGCGGCGACCGACACGTTCCGCGCGATGCCGATCGGCTGCCCCTGGTCGCGGGTCTCCAGCGCGGCCAGTTCGTCGGCGTGCTCGTCGATCAGGTCGCCGACGCGCCACAGGATGCGCGCGCGGGCGGCGGGGCTGAGGCGGCGCCACGGTTCGAACGCGGCGCGGGCGGCGGCGACGGCACTGTCCACATCGGCCTGTCGCGCGTCGGCGACCGTGCCGATGGGCCGCGCGGTGGCCGGGTCGACGGTCTCGAATACGCCTCCGCCCGCTGCGGCCGTCCACTCGCCGCCGATGAGCAGTTGCCCGGTCAGGTTCATGGGACCATCCTGCGCGGCGCGGCCCCACCGGTCTTTCCCTCAGGCGAACGCTTCTTGACGATTCGCGAACGGCCGGGCGTCAGGACAGCGCCTGGGCGCGGAACTCCCGAGGGCTGAGCCCGTACGCGGCCTTGAAGGCGCGGCTGAAGTGCGCCGCGTCCGGCAGGCCCCACGCGGCGCCCACCGCGCTCACCGGGCGGGTCAGCTCCGGCCGGGACAGGTCGCGGCGGCACTGCTCCAGCCGCCGGGTGCGGATCCAGCTCGCGACACCGGTGCCCTGCTCGGCGAACAGCTTTTGCAAGTACCGGGTGGAGATGTGCAGCGCGGCGGCGACCGAATCCGGGCACAGGTCCGGATCGGACAGGTGCGTGTCGATGTAGGACTGGGCCTGCAGGACGAGCGAATCCGGCGCCGCGCCCGCTTGTTCGGTCAGCAGCGCGGCCAGCAGGTCCAGCACGGCGTCGGCCAGCGGGATCGGCGACGCGGCGCCGCCCAGCTGGCGCACCAGCCGGCGGAACAGCGGCGACAGCAGCGAACCCGGCTCGTCGTCGCCGCGGATCGGCTGCCCGAGGACCTGCCGCGCTCCCCCGGCGCCGAGGCGAAGCCGCTCGCGCGGGAACATGAACACCGCCATCGAGGTCGGCTCGCCGAAGGCCAGCGTGTAGGGCCGGTCGGTGTCGTACAACGCGAAGTCGCCTGGCCCGAGCAGCGCCTCGCGGCCGTCCTGCACGAGCAGGCAGCTGCCCCGCACCTGCAGGCCCAGCTTGTAGTAGCCGCGTTCGCTCGCGCCGATCATCGCCTTCGTGCGGCGGACGCGGTGCGGCCCGGCGTCCACTCTGGACACCAAGGTCGAGCCGAGGCGGTCGATGCGCACCTCGCCGCGGAACGACGGCTCCGGCGCGGCCGCCTCCAGCGGCACGAACGCGTCGGAGATGACGTGCCGCCAGTAGTCGACGCTCTCGCCGCCGGGCGCCGCCCGCGTGCTCAGGATCTTCGTCGCTGTGTGGACCACGTTGTCCTCCGCTCTCCCGGTCAGCTTCCGTCGAGGAACGCCCGCACCCGGCGCCGGGTGGCCAGCGCGCGCCACTGCCGGTCCGGGTGGTCGAAGTTGTCGGTGAACTCGTCCGCGCGGCGCGGGTCGTCCGCCAGGCCCCGCCACAGCTCGCCGAGCCACGGCGGCGGGTCCAGCACCAGGTTCGTCCACGCCGACGCGCCCAGCAGAACCTCCTCGCGCGCCCGCGCGACCCGGCGGCAGAACACCTCGTCGTAGACGGTTTCGGCGGCGATCTCCGCGGCGACCACGGCCGCGCTGTAGGCGGCGATGTTCGCGCCCTGCCCCATCACCGGATCGACGACGACGTGGGCGTCGCCGAGCGCGAGGGCGAACCTGTCGTCGCCCAGCGGCAGGAAGTCCTCCCGCACCGCGGGCGTGACCGCGCCCTGCAGCAGGTCGCGCGGATCGGTGAGGGCGAAGTCGCCGAGCACGCGCTCGGCCGTCGCGGGGTGGTGCTCGTGCAGCTTCTCCACCACGGTCTTGCGGAACAGCGCCGGATCGTCCGCCGGGGACAGCTCGTTCAGCACCGCGAGGTCGCCGCCCGGCACGTTCTCGAACAGCAGCGCGGTGACCCGGCCGTGCCGGGACACCAGCGGGATCTCCAGCAGCTCGCCCTGGCCCGGCGCGACGCCGATGGTGACCGCGGCCGGTTCGGCAGGCGCGATGCCGGTGTACAGACCGGCGCACACCAGCCGGCGTGGCGCGTCGTGCGGGCTGTGCTCGGGGCGGCGCGGGAACAGGCCGCTCAGCGCGCCCCGGCCGGACGCGACGACGAGCAGCTCGTGCCGCCGGGCCAGCGCGCCCAGGTCGCGCGGGCCGGCCTCGCGCACCTCGACGTGCCCACCGCGCGCGGCCAGGTCCTCGGCCAGCCGCGGCAGGTAGAGGCGGTGGTCGACGGCGCACGACGGGTGGGTGAACCGGCCGGTGAAGCGGAGGCCGCCGATCCAGTGGTGGTGCGCCCGGTATCCGAACTCCGCCGCGGGCCAGTGGTGCACGCCGAGCGCCCGCTCGCGTTCCAGCAGCGGGTGGTGGTGGGCGACCGTGTTGAGCAGCGGGCCGGCGGCCAGCTCGTCGAAGGGCCGGTCGGCGTACAGCGTGACCGGGACGTCGGCGGCACGCAGGGCCAGGCCGAGGTGCAGCCCGGCGATGCCCGCCCCGACGATGCCGACCGTGGTCACGACGCTGTCCTTACTCTATTATCGAGCAGAGAGTTCTATTTCTGAGAGAACAGTACGAGGGCGGCATGGCAGAAGGCAAGGTCGTCGGCGGCGCGGGGCTGCAAACACTCGAACGGGGACTGGCCGTGCTCGAGGCCGTCGCCGAGCACGCCCCGTGCACGACGGCGACGATCGCCGAGGTCACCGGCCTGCACCGGTCGATCGCCTACCGCGTCCTGTGCACGCTGGAGGCGCACGGCTACCTGCAGCGCGACGCGGCGGGCCGCTACGAGGTGGGCCTGGCCGTGCTCACCGTCGCCTCCGCCGTGCGCTCGGACCTGCAGTCGCTGGCGCACTCCGCGCTCACGCCGGTCGCCGAGGCCACCGGGACCGTCGCGTTCCTCGCCGTCCCCCACGGCGAGGAGGCGCTCACGCTGGTCACCGTCGAACCGCCGGCCGCGGCAGGCCCGGTGTCCTACCGGCCGGGTGTGCGCCACCCGATCACGCGCGGCGCGCCCGGTCTCGCCCTGCTCGCCGCGCTCCCGCCGCGCCCGAACGAACGGCCCGAGGTCACCCTGGCCCGCGAGCTGGGCCACGTGCGCACCACCGGCGAGGTGCTGCCCGGCATCGGCGCGCTCGCGGTGCCCGTCTCGCTGCGGGCCGGCCGCGTGGCGAGCGCGTGCGTGCTGTTCGTGCCCGGCCGCCTCGACGAGGAGGCCGCGCTGACCGGCCTGCACGCCGCGGCCGCCCAGCTCGCCGGCCGCTGACCTGGGCGCCTCGCAGAAGTGGTGCCGCGGGGGTAGCATCGGGCCTGCGGTTGAGCAGGTAGCCGTCTTGACGTATCCGACAGGCGCTCGCCGCGCAGTGTGGAGGCCGTGCTCATGGCTTCTCCGGAAACCCGCTCCGCCCCCGTCACGCAGGGGGCCATTCCGGTTCCCCGATCGACCCAGGCCCCGGACGCCGGCGCGTTCACGGTCGACGTGTCCCAGCCCGCGCCGCACACCCTCCTCGTCGAGGTCGGCGGCGACGTCGACCTGGCCACCGCGCCCGAACTGTCGGCGGTCATCGGGCACCGCTTGCGCGGCCCGGTGACGCTGCTCGTGCTGGACCTGTCCGAGGTCACCTTCCTCGGCACGGCCGGGCTGACGGTGCTCGTCGAGACCCAGCAGGCCGCCGCGCGCCGCGGCGCCGCCCTGCGGGTCACCGGCACCGGCGCCCGCCCGGTCGAACGCGCGCTGCGCGCGGCGGGGATGCTGCACAGCCTGCCCGCCGCCGACGAGCCCGCCGAGGACATCGTCCTGCGGCACGTCGCGGAGCAGAACGTCGGGCGGGCGCCCTGGTGACGCCGCGGGCGTGACGCCCTAGAGGACCAGGTCCGCGGGCCCGCCGACCTCCTTCGCGGTCGTCGCCGATTCCTGCTGCCCCAGTGGATCCGCGTCGCGTAGCGGGCCGAACGACAGCCCGGTCAGGTCCTCGATGCGCCGGACCGGCACCTGGAACGTGCGGTAGGCGCCGTAGGAGAACTCGGCCGCGGCCTCCAGGCCCTGCAACAGCTGTTCCTGGCTGAGCAGGTAGCCGGTGGCCGACAGGCTGCCGTCCTGCCGGACCATCGCCACCACCTTGAAGAACTGCCGCGGCAGCTGCACGCCCCGGTACTGGTCGTCGTCGGCGGCGAACACCGGGCCGGTGACGACGCTGACCCGCAGGTCCCGGTTGTCGGCGTTCTCCAGGACGTAGTCCTCCAGCCCCGCCCACGTCGTGCGGTTCTGGTTGAAGTCCTCATGCTGCGGCGTGCAGTTGGTGAAGTGGAAGGTGTCGTCGTTGGCCGACTTCGCCGCTTCCCGCGACGGCCCCCACGCCGGGTCGAGCCGGCGCACCAGGTGCCCGCGGTCGAGCGGGTTGTCCGCGTAGACCGGCTCACCGGTCTGCTCCTCCTCCGGCACCCGCGGATCCAGCGACCACTTGTCCTTCTCGCGGCGCAACCGGACGCTCGTGGCGCCGTCGATGTTGACCGCGGTGAAGAACGCGAGCCGGCGCTGCTTGTTCAGCACCACGCTGAAGTGGTGGTAGGGCAGCACGTGCCTCGGCTCGCTCGTGGCCTGCCGGTTCACCGCGGCCAGCGGCGCCAGGTCCGGGGACAGCTCGGGCAGCGGAACCCGGTGCCCGGCCAGGAAATCCGGGTCGTAACCGGACCGGTTGCCGTAGTCCGGGTCGATGCGGATGGCCTCGGTGACGGGCGCGGCCACCACCGGCGACGGCTCGCCGAACACGCCGGCCAGCAGGGCCTGCTGCTCGGGCGGGAACGTGCGGGCGCGCAGGGCGGCCAGCAGGCGGCTGACGCGCACCCCTTCGTTGACGACGCCGCCCAGTTCGCCCTGCCGCGGCGCGGCGACGCTGGCGTGGTGCAGCGCCACGATCTCCCACTGGTCGTTGAAGACCGGCGAGCCCGACGAGCCCGGTTCGGTGTCCGTCTCGTAGTGCAGGAAACGCTCCAGCACGTCGACGATCCGGTTCTCCCGCAACGCGATCTGCTTCCGCTCGCCGTTCGGGTGCTGCACGATCGTCACGTAGTCGCCGACGATCGCCTTGCCCTCGGCCTCGACGAGCCGGTTGAACCCGAACGCGGCGAGTTCCGCGGCGGTGGCCCGGACCGCGACGAGCGCGAAGTCCAGGCCCTGGTCGGCCGCGAAGAACCGCTTCGGGTCCAGCGCGAACAGCCGCACCGGCAACGGCAGGCCGTCGGCGCCGTCCTGGTAGTCGAACTCGACGACGCTGCACGCGGCGGTCGCGGCGTCGGCGAGCACGTGGTGGTTGGTGAGCAGCAGCTCCGGGGACACCAGCGATCCGGTGCCGTAGCCGCGCAGGCGGCCGCGGTCGTCGCGGATGGAGATGCGGCCCACCGCCTTCGCCGCGCGCACCCCGCCTTCGAGGTAGCCGACACCGAGCAGGTCGTCGGTGCGGATGATCCGCTCCAGCACGGTGCCCGCGTCGCGCAGCGCGCCCTCCTCCCCCTCCGCGATCGCGACCGGGTCGACCGGGCGGACGTCCGGGCGGGACCGGCTCAGCCGGTCGATGCGGGTGGCGACCCGGCCGGGGTCGTCGGCCTTCGCGAGCCCGAACGGCTCGGCCAGGATGGCGATCTTGCGCAGGCGTTCGTCCTCGCGCTCGTGCACGCGCTTCTCGACCGCGTCGCGGTCCGGGTAGGCGGTCATGTCAGTGGTCCGTCGGGATCGCGACTTCGCCGTCTTCGCCGATGAGCCGGTCGAGGACTTCGTCGGGCATCCACACCCGGTGCGGGTAGTTGCCGCCCCAGGAGTTGAGGATCGGCACGGCGTTCAGCTCGTCGGCGCGCGCGTTGGCGAGCACCTGGTGCACCTCCGCGGCGGAGGTCGCCCAGCGGAACGCGAGGATCCCGTCGGCCACGTCCGGCTCGTAGCCGGCGCGCTCGCCCGAGTCGTCCCTGGCGAAGTCCTCCTGCCAGTCCACGTGACCGGCGGCGACGAGCACTTCGGCGGCGGCGCGGACGGAGGTGCCCTCGTCGTCGCCGGGGTTGGTCTGCGGCCACTCGTCGCGTTCCTTGGCGCGGTCCCACAGCCAGCGCGCGGCATACAGGCCCTTGTTCAGCAGGGTCATGCAGCGCGACCAGCCGAAACCGACGCACGCGCCCTCGCTGCCCTGGTCGTAGAAGCGGTACCAGTCGTCGGTGTCGGGGCTGCCGCCCGGTTCCAGGCAGACGCAGTGCCCGCCCCGGATGGCGCCGAGGTCGCGGCGGTGGCCGATGAAGATCTCGCCGGACCGCTCGTCGCGTTCCGGCTCGTCGAACGCCTCGTACCAGTTGACGCCGATCACCACGGGCACGGCGCTGGGGCGGTCCACCTCCGGCAGCGCGGTGATCGGGTAGTTCTCCAGGTGGCGCCAGTCGTCCGGGATGTAGCGGCCGAGCCGCCCGTCCAGGGGATCGCTGCCGATGGGCCGGTAACGCATGATCCACTCCCGCGGGTGAGTCCGGAGGGCCTCCTCCTGGAGTCGCGCCCGGGGCGCGGAAGTTACTTGATCGGGTGTGGCCGTGGGGTGAACGATTCGTTGCCGCTGCTACGCTTCCGCGCGTGCAGGAGGACGGGCCGGTCGTGGACATCTACACCGACGGCGCGTGCAGCGGGAACCCCGGGCCGGGCGGCTGGGGCGCGGTGCTGCGCTACGGACGGCACGAGAAGGAGCTCTACGGCGGCGAACCCGGCACGACGACGAACAACCGCATGGAGCTGATGGCGCCGATCCGCGCGCTGGAGGCGCTGACGCGGCCCTCGGTGGTGCGGGTGTACACGGACTCGAGCTACGTGCGCAACGGCGTCACGCAGTGGATGCCGCGCTGGAAGACGAACGGCTGGCAGACGGCGAGCCGCGAGCCGGTGAAGAACGCGGACCTGTGGCAACGCCTGGACGCGGCGATCGGCGCGCACGAGGTGCAGTGGCACTGGGTCAAGGGGCACGCCGGACACCCCGAGAACGAACGCGCGGACAAACTCGCCGTGCGCGGCGCGAAGGAAGCCGCCGGGCGCGGGTGATTTCCCCGGCGAAGTGATCCCCCGGCGGAGGGGTGACTCTCCCGGCGCGGTGATTTCCCGGCGCGGGTGATTTCCCGGCGCGGGTGGATTCCCGGCGCGGGTGATTTCCCGGCGCGGGTGGATTCCCGGCGCGGGTGGATTCCCGGCGCGGGTGGATTCCCGGCGCGGGTGGATTCCCGGCGCGGGTGGATTCCCGGCGCGGGTGGATTCCCGGCGGGGGTGATTCCCGGCGGGGGTGACTTCTCCGGGGGTGATCTTGCTCGGGAGCTGCCGCTCGGCGTGAACGGTCTCCCGGACGGAGGCTGCTCGCCACTGCCCCCGCCGCGCCAGGCGCGAACCGCGCCGCCCTCGGCAACTGATCGCCCCGGCCTGAACCACCCGCCGCTCACCCCCGCCCGTGGCCGCGCGGGGCGTCAGGCCGAGGCGGCCCGGAAGCGGTCGGCCAGCCGGAGGGCGGACATGCCGAGCCCGGCGGGGAACGCCGGCGCCGCGGGCGTGGTCAGGCGCTTCAGCTCCGGCTCGGTGTAGCGCACGCACTGGCGGTGCCACTCGAGGATGCCCGACATCCAGTCCTTCAGCTCGTCGGCGTGGCGGAGGAGCGCGTCGCGGGCGGGCTGGTCCAGTTCGGCGTCCTCGAAGAGCTGGGGCAGGTCCGTGGCGAGGATGTGCTCGAACTGCCGCATCCGCGCCGTCATCAGGTCGTTCACCACGTCCCGCGCAGCGAGCCGGTCCAGGCCGAGGAAGTGCTCCACCACCAGCACCATGTTGTGCAGCTCGCCCTCGAACTCGATCTCCTTCTGGTAGGAGAACAGGTCGTTGGCGAAGCACGCGTAGTCCTGCGCCGCGGTCTCCAGCTCACGCAGCGTCCTCGTGCCGAACAGCTCCGGCGGCACCTCGGTCAGGTGCGTGATCCGCGCCAGGCTCATCGTCATGTCCGAGCCGAACGTGCGCCGCCGCATTTCGACGTAGTCGATCGGGTCCGGAATGCGGTTCTGCGCCTGGTTGGCCAGCTCCCACACCCAGCTCGCGGTCATGTCCTCGACCGCCTTCCGGAACACCCGCCGCGCGTCGCCGCTCAGCGGGGTCGCCGTACGCCGCCACAGGTCCTGCAGGCCGCGCTCCAGCGGGGTCAGCGGCTCCGGCGTCTCCCCCGCGTCCAGCGGCATGAACAGCGACAGCCGGTCGTTGGTCACCTTCGCGGCGGGCACGTTGCGGCCCGCGCCGAACACCGCCGGGAAGTAGTCGTCGCCATAGGTGCCCCACGCCAGCCACGCCGTGGACAGGTGCAGCTCGTCCGGGTCGGCGTCGGCGTGGATCATCGACGCGCAGTGCGCCAGGTCGATCCCGCGCAGCCGCTCCTCGTCCCACACCCCGCCGGCCTCCACACCCGGCACCGAATCGTAGAAACCCATCTCCCGGCACCACTGCGCGTTCTGCTCGCGCGCCTCCTCCAGGTGCGGGCTCATACGGAACGCGTACGGCATGTAGATCTCCGGCAGCGGCAGGTGCCCGACCTTGGTGAACGGCACGTGGTCACGCTGCTGCCTCCGGGTGCGCAGGACCGGCCCGGCGGTGAGCCGGCTGGAGCCGCCCTCGGCCGCGCCCTCGTTCATGTACCGGCTGGACCGCGCGTGCCACTCGTGACCGCCGGACTGCCAGTCCTGCAGCCCCTTCACGTACGCCCCGACGGCGATCTGCTCGTGCGGCAGGGCCGCGTGCTCGGCCAGCAGCGCGGGCACCTCGACCAGCGCGGTGTCCTCGAACTGCTGCAGGCGCGAGGTCAGCAGGTCGTTGACCAGCTCGGCCGCCTCCTGCGTGGAACAGCCGAGGAACCGTTCGAGCACCAGCACGGCATTGGAGTTCTCGCCCTCCTCCTGCACCTCGCGCTGGTAGGAGAACAGGTCGTTGCGCAGGTGCACGGCGTCGGCGAACGTGTCGGACAGGACCTCGATGGTCCGCGTCGCCGACAGCCGGTCCGGCACCTCGGCCCGCACGGCGTACTCGACCAGGTTCGCCGACCACGGCGCACCGCCGACCCGCCGCCGCATCTGGATGTACTCGATGGGGTTGGCGATGCGGCCCAGGTCGATGTTCGCCAGCTCCCACATCGACTCGACCATCAGGTTGTGGGTGCTCAGCGTGAACCGCCGCCGCCACCCCTCCGACATCGCCGGGATCGTGCGTGCCCACAGGTCCTTCAGCCCGGCCTCGGCGGGGTTCGCCGGCTCCGGCGGCTCCTGGCCGGGCGCGGTCATGAACAACTCGAGGCGGTCCAGGTACTCCTTCGCGCCCGCCATGTCGCGGGAGTACTTGAACTGCTCGAGGAAGTGGTCGTCGAAGAAGAACACCCAGACGTACCAGTCGGTGATCAGGTCGAGGGCCGGACCCTCGCAGTCCGGGTGCGTGTAGGCGCACATGAGGGCGTAGTCCATCTTGGCCAGCGCCGCCTCGGTCCACACCACACCTCCGCCGGGCTTGGCCGCGTCGAGCATGCCCATGCGGCGCGCCCAGTCCATGCTGTGCGCGCGGGTGCCCTCCAGGTTCGGGTTGATCCTGGCCGGATGGGGGACGTAGAACTCGGGCAGAGTGAAGGCCTGCATGTCTTCGACGGTGCCACCGGTGATCGGGTGGCGGCAACGGCCAGGTGAGCGATCCGGGGTCCTGTTCGGATGAACCGGCGAGAACACCCTCGGTTGCTTGCTTGTCCTGTTTGGACAGTGCCGGTTTTGTCAGTCGCGACCAGCGGTTCTTTCGGGGATACCGGGAGCATGTGAAATCTCGCCGGAATTCGGGACTGGGCCATTCGAGCGATTTCGCGCGAAACGAAGCCACCGATGGAGTGGTGTGGCAAATATTCCCCGGCATGGCACCGGACGGATATATCACGGATCCGCAGGGGCGGATCAGACCGAGGCACAACCGGAAGGGCGGGAAGGCGGTGGTCGCTGCCCTTGCGGTCGGGGCGCTCGCGGCGGGCGGGACCGGCCTGACGACCGGGGGTGGCACCGCAGGTGGTTCCGCCACCTCCGCCCACGGCAAGTCCGCCGGCAAGGACGCCGCCCGCAAGGGGCAGCGCGGCGAGGCCTGGAAGCGCATCGGCCTGCGTCAGCTGCGGCAGACCGCTCACGCCGCGACGGCCTGCGGCTCCCACTCCTACGGCCAGGTCCAGCAGTTCTTCCGGAAGCACCCGTGCCGCAAGCTGGACCGGCTCCTCCTCGCCATCGGCGACACGCGCGGCAACACCGTCGTCGTGTCGATCGCGTGGGTGCGCATGCCCACCGCGAGCACCGCGGCCGAGCTCAAGGAGCTCGCCGACACCGACGGCACGGGCAACGTCGAGCCCCTCGCGGCCGGCGCGCTCGGCCTCGCCGGCGTCGAGTTCACCGGGCAGTACTACGGGTCGCGGCGGGACGGCTCGCTCGTCGTCATCGCCGAGGCCGCTCCCGGTGGCGGGCGGCCGGACCCGGCGGCGATGGACGACGCCGCCGAGGTCGCGGCCGAGTTCCCGCCGCCCTAGCAGTACACCTGGCGCCGCTCCAGGACGCCGCGGATGAACGCCGCCTGCCCGGCGTGCTGGAGGTCGTCGGACAGGATGCTGACCAGCCGGACCCCGAGGGTGACCGGCGGGTCCCACGCCTCGTCGACCACGTCGTCCAGCCGGTCCTCGCGCAGCGAGCCCAGCCACGCGACCGTCGAGTCGTGCACTGCGTCGTGGTAGCCGGTGAGCAGCTTGGCCTCCGCGCGCACCGCGGCGACGTCCTTGGAGCGGTGCCCATAGCCGGTCGCCGACGGCCGGAACGGCAGCCCGAACCGCTCGTGCCACCCCTGCTCGGTCCACACCTGCGGCGTGCCGGCCAGGTCCGCGATGTGGTCGTCCTGCACGCGCGTGAGGTGCCAGACCAGCCACGCGATCGAGTTGGCGTCCTCGTCGAGGCGCTCGGCCAGCTGGTCCTCGGTCAGCCCGTCGACGGCCTCGTGCACGACCTCCTGGATGCGGCCGAACCCGTCGATCACCAAGTCCGCAACAGTCATGCCCCCACGCTAACCGCGATCGACGAGTCCCGCCGCCACGAGCTGGACCGCCACGAGCACGGCGATCGCCTCGGCGGCCAGCAGCCCGATCAGGACCAGCACCTGCGTCACCCCGGCCTGCACCGGGCTGGCCCCGCCGAGCAGCACGCCGACGTACGCGCCGGGCAGGGTCACCAGGCCGACCGTGCGGGTCTGGTCGAGCGCGGGGATCAGCGCCTGCCCGGCGCTGGGACGGCAGATCTCCAGCGCGGCCGCCCGCGGCAGGAAACCGAGCGCGAGGGCGGCTTCGTACTCGCCGTGCCGTGTGGCCAGCTCGTCGAGGGCGCGGCGGGCGGCCTGGGACGTCGCGCTCATGGCGCCGCCGATGACGATCCCGGCGATCGGCACCACCGCGATCGGCTCCAGCGGCACCACGCCCGACCCGAGCACCAGCGCGAGCACCGGGAGGACACCGCCGGCCAGCGGGACGGCGATCCACGGCGCGCGGCGCAGCGGGAGCCCGACGCGGCGGGCCGAGGTGACCGCGGCGACGGTGAACATGAGCAGCACGAACAGCCCGGTCAGCCAGCCGGACCGGAGCACGGCGGTGATCAGCAGCGAAACCGCGCCCAGCTGGACGATCGCGCGACCGGCCGCCGTCGCGACCGCCCACCCGGGGCCGAGCCGGCCGAGCCACACCGCGAGGGCGCCCACCGCGACGAGCGCGGCGAGGACGACGGCCAGCACCGGACCGGTCTGCAGGGTCGCACCGTTCACGTGGTGATCGTGCCCCACGGCGATCGCGGGAGGCGGCCCGGACGGGTCAGGGCAGCGACTTGGAGCAGCGCACCATGCCCTGCGGCGCCGACACGGACCGCTCGCTCACCACGACCCCGTCGACGATGATGCGGCACGTCAGGGTGCCGCCGCCGGCGTTCTGCGCCGTCAGGCTGAAGTACTGGTCCGAGCCCTGCGGCCCGGTGCGCTCGATCGACACCGACCACGGGGTGTCCGTTTCGAGGACCTGCGCGATGTCGGCGCCCTTCGCCACGTACGTCACGTTCAGCGCCCCGGCGCCGCCCGTCAGCTCGTACGTCACGGCGTAGGACACCTGCGGCACGGGCGCGACCGGCGCCACGACCGGCGCGCTGGCCCCGCTGAGCGACCCCACCGACGGGTCGGCGGACCGCTGCCCGGCGACGAGCAGCGAGGTGAGGCCGACCGTCAGGACCACCCCGAGGGCGGCGAACACCGCCATCGAACTGGCCAGCGGCCGCCGCGGTCCCGGCCCGGGACCCGCGGTGGGAACAACACCCATGGCGTCGTCTTCTCTCGGCTCACCGCGCTTCCACCGAGCGCGTCAACCATTCCTCGCAAGCCGAGCGTCAATCGTTACCTGGCGGGTACATCACCGTCCGCTTTTCACCCGCTCGGGGTAGTGCAACCCCGCTGACCTGCGACTTCTACTCGCTCGTGTCGTCGATCGCGCCGGTCTCGACGGCGAGGATCCCGGGCTGCTCGGCCAGCCTGGCGAGCAGGTCGTCGACGCCGCGCGGCCCGAGCAGCCGCATGCTCAGGTCGATCACGCCGCCGGAGTCGCGGCGGTTGGTCAGGGCCCGCTGGACCGAGTAGCCGGAGCGGGTCGCCAGTTCCAGGATCCGGCGCAGCGCCCCCTCGCCGTCCCGGTAGGCCAGCCGGACCGTCGTCGTCGCGGGGCGCCGGCGCGTCAGCAGCCGCACCAGCGGCGGGTAGCCGTAGACCACCACGAAGTGCGCCGCGGTGACGACCACCGCCAGGAGCGGCAGCCCGGCCGCGCACGCGCAGCCCACCGCCACGCTCATCCACACCACCGCCGCGGTGGTCAGGCCGCGCACCACGTCGCGCCGCACGAAGATCAGCCCGCCGCCGATGAACCCGATCCCGGACACGATCTGTGCCGCCACCCGCGACGGGTCCAGCACGATCCGCCCCGGTTCGAGCACGTCGGTGAAGCCGTACTTGCTCACCAGGAGGAACAGCGCCGCGCCCACCCCGACCAGCGTGTGCGTGCGCAGACCGGCGCTCTTCTGCTTCAGTTCGCGTTCCAGGCCGATCAGCGAGCACAGCACCAGCGCGAGCACGAGTTCGCCGACCTGCTGCCAGCCCTGGCCCGAGGGTTCGGAAAACACCCGGCCAGGCTAGTGCCCGCTCTCGCGCTGACGCTCGGCCAGAAAGTGCGTTATGTCCTTTGTGGAGGGGTAGAGTTCGCGGTACCGCGTATAAAACCGGTCATAGGTGTCCACCGCGGCCGGATCCGGGCGAACCGTGCTCGCCACCGGGTTCCAGCGCGTGACGTCCGGTTCCGCGCCGATCGCGACGGCCGCCAGCAGCGCGTCGCCGAACGCCGCGCCGATCGTCTCCGCGGGCACCTGCTGGTCGGCGCCCGTCACGTCGCTGACGATCTGCGTCCACAGCCCGCCCTGGGTGCCGCCGCCGACCGCGACCAGCCTGCCCGCCGCGCCGCCGGAGTCGCGCATGGCCTCCAGGTTGTGCCGCACGCCGTAGGCGATGCCCTCCAGCGCGGCGCGGTAGATCTCGCCGATGCCGTGCGAGGTGGTCAGCCCCGCCAGCACGCCGCGGGCGTCCGGGTCGAACAGCGGCGTGCGCTCGCCCGCGAAGTAGGGCAGCATCAGCAGGCCCCGGCTGCCGGGCGGCACCTTCGCGGCCTCGTCGACCAGGGTCGCGAAGTCGCCGCCGACGAGCCGGCGCAGCCAGTCGGTGATCGCGCCGGAGGTCGCCATCCCGGCCGCCAGCGAGTACGTGCCGGGGAAGGCGCCGCACGTCGTCCACAGGCCGGTGTGCGGGCGCGGGTCGGCCAGCACCTGGATGAGGAACATCGTGGTGCCGTACATGACCATCGTGTCGCCCGGCTCGGCCACGCCGACGCTGGCGGCCTCGGCCCACGCGTCGACCGTCCCGGCCGTGACCGGGAGGCCCTGCGGCAGACCGGTTTCCGCTGCCGCGGCCGCGCTCACCACACCGGCCACCTCGGTCGGCCACACCAGCCGCGGCATCTCGACCCCGGGCGCGCACAGCGCCGCCCAGTCCGCGGCCCAGTCCCCCGCGCGCAGGTCGTACATCGGGTCGCACTGGCTGGCCGAGTGGTGGTCCAGGACGTACTCGCCGGTCAGCCGGTGCACCAGGTAGGAACTGCACATCAGGAACAGCCGGGTGCGCCGGAACACCTCCGGCTCGTGCCGGGCGAGCCAGCGCCACTTCGGGCCGACCGCCTGCGACGACAGCGCCGTGCCCGCGCGCTCCACAATGGATTCCGCGCCGAGCTCCGCGGTCAGCTCTTCGATCTCCCGGGAGGCGCGGGTGTCCACGCCGTACAGGATGGCCGGCCGCAGCGGGGTGCCGTCGGAGTCGGCGGGCAGCAGCACCGGCCCGATGCCGCTCACGGCCAGCGCCGCCGGCTTCCGGTCGCCGGCCGCCGCCACCAGTTCCCGGGTCAGCGCCAGGAAGTCCTGCCACCACACGGTTTCCGCGTCGTGCTCGACCCAGCCCGGGTGCGGGCACGAGGTGTCGTGCGCCCGCGACGCGCGGGCCACGATCTCGCCGTCGCGGGTGACCAGGACGCCCTTCGAGCTGGACGTCCCGATGTCGATGCCGAGCAGCAGGTCAGTCACGGGACCACTCGTGCACGTCGACGCCCAGCAGGCCGGCCGCGGCACGCAGCTCGGCGCGGCGGTCGCCCGGGATGGCGTGGATGTGGTTGGCCCCGAACCGCGACAGGAACGTCTCGGCGGGCGCGTCCAGGCGCGCCCACGCGTGCGGCCACTCCGGCGTGGACTGGCGCATCAGGGACTCGTTGGTCTCGTCGTCGTAGTTCTCGAATTCGCCCAGCATCAGCTGCAGACGGTACTCCCCCGCCTGCCGGGTGAGCCGTCCCAGCGTCATCTGCCCGGGCGCGGCGATGTGCTGGACCGACGCGCCGCCCGCGGGGAAGAAGAACACCTCCGGGTAGAAGTGGACCTTCGCCAGGTTCTCCGCCGGGTCGTCGCTGCGCGCGGCGTACCAGGTGGCGTGCTGGCCGGAGTTGCACAGATCCCAGATGTCGCGGTCGGCGTGGTAGTGGCGGACGTCGGCGAACAGCACCGGGTCGCCGGAGATCTTGTGCATGAGCTGCATGGTCAGCGCGCCGTCCATGTCCGCCTCGGTGGCGGTGACGTGCACCGGCTTGGGGCCGTTCCAGTCGTAGGGGTCGTTGAGGAACGCCTCCGTGACGTCCATCGTGGCGAAGTGCTCGGTCAGCTCCGGCTGGCCCTTGATGCCGGAGAAGTCGAGCTTGCGCTCGTCGATGATGTCGCGGATCGCCAGGTACGACCGGATCTGCCGCTCCAGCAGCTCGGGCGTGAGCTTCTGGCCGTCGTAGTGGACCCCGGCCGCGTGCTCCTCGATCCAGCGGCGCGCCTTGGCCGCTTCGCCGACGTCGGCCTTCTCCGCGCGCAGCACCAGCTCGTACTGGTCGATCTCCTCGACGTCGACGCCGAACTGGCGCATCCACTGGTCGGTGTTGGCGACCGCGGTGTTCATGCCCATCGGGCGGCCGCCGAAGCGGCCGAAGGTGGACCCGCGCAGCGACGCGACCGCGGCGGCGGCCCGCGCATGCGCGCCGACCCGGCCGGCCAGGTCCGCGTCGTCCGGCGCGCCCCACAACCGGGTGTGGGCGCGGCCGATCTGGTCCAGTGCGCCGCCCGCGGCGAGCATGCCGACCAGACCCGGCTCGGTCGGGTCGGTGCTGGCGACCAGGATCAGCGGGCTGCGCGTGGCGTCCGCGGCGAGCATCGTGAAGTGCGGGAAGCTCCACACCGCGTAGTAGAAGATCGTGACGTCCACCCCGGCGGCGGCGACCTCGCGCGCCACCGACGTGGCCAGCGTGTTGGTCGCGACCAGGTCCCGGCCCGCGACCACCTCGTGCCCCGCCGCGGTCAGCGACCGCACGAGCTCGTCCTGTTTGGACTGGATGAACCGGGCGTTGCGCGCGTGCACATGGTCACGCCCGTCGGAAATGCTGATCACGCCGATGCGGGCCACGCTGCCTCCTAGGGCGGGTAATCGATTACTCAAGACGCTATTCTGGACCCCGGACGGTGTCAATAGCCGCCCGTCCACCGCGTGAGCGGCGAGGAAGACGGGAGGTCGCGGTGGCGACCATCAGCGATGTGGCGCGGCGCGCCGGGGTGTCCACGGCCACCGTGTCGCGGGCGCTGAACGGCGTGTCCACAGTGGATCCGGCGCTGGTCGCCAGGGTGCGCGCGGCCGCGGAAGAGCTGGGCTACCAGCCCAACGGGCTCGCGCGGAACCTGCGCAGGCAGGAGACCGCGGTCCTGGCGCTGATCATCTCCGATGTGGAGAACCCGTTCTTCACCGCGATCGCCCGCGGCGTGGAGGACGTGGCGCAGACGGCCGGTTACTCCGTGGTGCTGTGCAATTCCGACGAGAGCGCCGAGAAGGAGCGCCGCTACATCGACGTGGCGCTGCAGGAGCGGGTGGCCGGGGTGGTGATCTCGCCGACCGACGAGTGGGCCGGGGTCGAGATGCTGCTGGGGCGCGGGACGCCGGTCGTCGCGGTGGACCGGCCGCTGCGCGCGGGCACCGGTGATCAGGTGCTGGTCGACAGCCGGGCCGCGGCCAGGGCGGCGGCCGAGCACCTGCTGGCGGCCGGTTACCAGCGGGTCGGGTGCGTGACCGGGCCGGCGGGGGTGCGCACGGCCGACGACCGGCTGGCGGGGTACCGGGACGCGCTCGGGCGGCGGAAGCGGCGCGAGCGGCGGGCCGAGTACCGGGCGTCCGGCGGCGAGGCGGCGACGCGTGCGCTGCTGGCCGAGGCGGAGCCGCCGGACGCGCTGCTGGTTGCCAACAGCGCGATGGCGATCGGCGTGCTGGAGGCGCTGCGGGCGGCCGGTCTGCGGCTGGGGCGGGACGTCGGGGTGGTCGCCTTCGACGACGTCCCGTGGGCGACGCTCATCGACCCACCGCTGACCGTCGTGGCCCAGCCGGCGTACGAGATCGGCGCGGAGGCGGCGCGGCTGCTGCTGGCCCGGATAGCCGATGGCTCGCTGCCCCCGACCGCGACGACGCTGGAGGCGCAGCTCATCGAGCGGGGCAGCAGCCACCGCGCCTGACGGGGTTCGTTTCCGGCGGCGATCCGGGGCCGTCCCGCCGCCGGGGCGACGGGACGGCGCGCGAAACGGTCAGGACCCGCTGTTCAGCTCCGCGTACGTGGCAGCCGCGTTGTCCTTCGTCACCAGCTTCGTCGGCAGCGTCTGCGTTTTCGGCACCTGGCGGCAGTCCACCAGGATGCTCTTCGCCGCGGCGATCGCCTCCTGCCCGCCCGTCGGGTAGATGAACGTCGCCGACAGGCGGCCCGCCTCGACGGCCTTCAGCCCGCCCGACTCGATGGGCAACCCGTCGATCCCGGTGATCGGCAGGTCGGGCCGCCCGGCGTTCGTCGCGGCGATGCGGGCTCCCTCGCCCATCGGGTCGTTGTGCGAGTAGATCGCCTGGATGTCCGGGTTCGCCTTGAGGATCGCGTCGGCCTGCTGCTGGCCCTTGTCCCGCAGCCAGTCGCCGTCCTGCGCGGCCACGATTTCGATCTTGGACCCCTGGATGCCCTGCATGAAGCCGTCGTGCCGCTCCCGCGCCGGGGTCGACCCGGCCAGCCCGCGCAGCTCGCCGATCTTGCCGCCGTTCGGCAGCAAGGTCGTCTTGAAGTACTCGCCGGCCTGCCGCCCGATGTCGACGTTGTCCGCGCCGATGAACGACGTGTAGGCGTCGCCGTCGACCTTGCGGTCCAGCACCAGCACCGGGATCCCCTTGTCGTAGGCGCGTTTCACCGGCGCGGTCAGCGGCGTCGCCTCGTTGGGGCTGATGATGAGCAGGTCGACCTGCTGGGTGATGAAGTTGTCGACCTGCTCGACCTGCTTTGAGTTGTCCTGCGCGGCGTCGGCGAAGTTGACGGTGAACTGCGGCACCGACGCGGCCGCGGCGCGGATGTCGTCGTCCATCCGCTGCCGGTACGGCTCGGCGACGTTGGCCTGGCTCATCCCGATCGTGTACTGCCCGTCGGCGCCGCAGCGCTCCGGCGCACCCTGCGCGCCGCCGCCGCTGCCCGAGTTCTCGTTCGTGGTGCCGCAGGCCGCGAGCAGCAGGCACGCGCCCACCGCCGCCAGGCCACGGGACTTCCGCATGATTCTTCCCCTCTCGTCAGGAAACCGATGCCGGGCGCAGCCGCTGCAGCCCCGCGGCGAGCACGATGACCAGGCCGATCACGAGCAACTGGACGTTGGAGTCCACGTTGTTCAGGCCCAGGATGTTGCGCAGCACGCCGACCAGCAGCGCGCCGGCCACCGTGCCGACCACCGAGCCGCGCCCGCCCATCAGGCTGGTGCCGCCGATGACCACGGCGGCGATCGCGTCCAGCTCGTACATCGCGCCGTCGTTGGGTCCGCCAAAGTTGAGCTGCCCGGCGTGCACGATCCCGGCCAGCGCCGCCAGCAGCCCGCACAGGCCGAACACGATGATCTTCACCCGCTTGACCGGCACGCCGGACAGGCGCGCGGCCTTCTCGTTGCCGCCGATGGCGTAGATGTGCCGGGAGAACGCGCTGACCCGCAGCAGCACCACCGCCAGTGCGGCGACCACCAGGAAGATCAGCGCGGGGATCGGCACCAGCCCGTTGAAGGTGCGCTCCCCCAGCAGCGAAAACGTCTCCGGCGCCTGCCCCGGCCCCTCGCCGTAGGTGATCGACACGCCCTGCCCGCCGGACCAGATCCGCGCCAGGCCGCGCGCGATCTGCATGCCGGCCAGGGTCACGATGAACGCCTGGATGCCGAACGAGGTGATCGCGAACCCCTGCAGCAGCCCGAACCCGAGCCCGATCGCGAGCACCAGCGCCACCGCCGGCACCAGCCCGAGGTCGTTCTCGGTGAGCAGGACCGCCACCCCGACGCTGGCCAGGCCGAGCACCGACCCGACGGACAGGTCGATGCCGCCGATGAGGATCACCAGCGTCATCCCGACGGCGAGGATCCCGATCTCCGACATCGAGCGCACGACGTTGAACAGGTTGCCCGAGTCCAGGAACACGAGCTCGCCGTTCTTGCTCGGCGAGTACACCACCGCGGCGATGAACACCAGCACCAGGCCGAACAGGCTCTGGAACCGGAACAGCGTCGCCAGCAGCCCGCCGCCGGGGCGGGCGAGGTCGGGCAACGCGGCCACCTTGGTCATGACGTCCCTTCCGCCACCAGGTCCTCGACGGCCCCCTCGCCCATCGAGAACGCCAGCAGCTCCGCTTCGGTGGTGTTCGCTGTGTCCAGTTCCCGCACGCTGCGGCCGTCCCGCAGCACGACCACGCGGTGGCAGACGCCGATCAGCTCGGCGGGCTCCGACGACGCGAGCAGGACCCCCACGCCCCTGCTCGCCGCCTCGCCGAGGAGCCGGTAGATCTCGGCCTTCGCGCCGACGTCCACCCCGCGGGTCGGCTCGTCCAGCAGCAGCAGCGCGGGTTCGGTGAGCAGGCCGCGCCCCAGCACGACCTTCTGCTGGTTGCCGCCGGACAGCGAGCCTGCCGGGTCCCGCAGCGACGCGAGCTTCACGCCGAGGCGGTCGACCATCTCCTGCGCCGCGCCGCGTTCCCGCCGCCGCGGCACCACCCCGGCCCGCGCGATGCGGTCCACTATGGACAGCACCGTGTTGGCGAGCACCGAGTGCTCCAGCGCCAGGCCCGCGACGCGCCGGTCCTCGGGCACGAACGCGATGCCCAGGCGCAGCGCCCCGCGGGGGCCGCGCGGGCGGATCTCCTCGCCGCGCAGCAGGATCCGCCCGGACCAGCGTCCCCCGACGCCGTAGATCGTCTCGAGCAGCTCCGTGCGACCGGCGCCGAGGAGCCCGGCGACACCGACGATCTCGCCGCGCCCGACCCGCAGGCTGATGCCGGCCGGATCACGGCGGCCGGGGCGCCGCGACTGCACGACCAGGTCCTCGACGCGCAGCAGCTCCTCCCCCGCGCCCGCGCCGTCGCCGGTGCGGAACATCGACTCGACCGGCCTGCCGACCATCGCCTCGGACGCCTGCTGCGCGGTCATCGCCCGCGCGTCGAACTCCGCCACCACCTCGCCGTTGCGGAGCACGGTCGCGCGGTCGGCGACGCGGCCGATCTCGTCCATGCGGTGCGAGATGTAGACGACGCCGGCGCCGGCGCGGCGCAGTTCGGCGATCACGGCGAACAGCCGGTCGATCTCCGGCGCGGACAGCGCGGAGGTCGGCTCGTCCATGACGATGATCCGGGCGTCCAGCGACAGCGCCTTCGCGATGGTGACCAGCTGCTGCTCGCCGGTGCGCAGCTCCTCCACCGGACGGCGCGGGTCGAGCGCGACGCCGATGCGGTCCAGAAGGCGCGCGGTCTCACGCACCATCCGGCGGCGATCGATCGTGCCGAAGCGGGTGCGGGGCTCGCGGCCGAGGAACACGTTCTCGGCGATCGGCAGCGCCGGGACGAGGTCGAGTTCCTGGTGGATCATCGCGACCCCGGCGCGCTGCGCGTCGGCGGGCCGGGCGAACCGGACGGGCTCGCCGTCGATGCGGATTTCCCCGCGGTGGCCGCCCACCTCACCGGAGAGGATCTTCATCAGAGTGGACTTGCCCGCGCCGTTTTCCCCGAGCAGCGCGTGGACTTCTCCGGCACACACAGTGAAATCGACGTCACGCACCGCATGAACTCCGCCGTAGGACTTGCTCACCCCGGCCAGCTCGACCAGGGGCGACCGTGGCTCCGCGTCCATGCTGGCCCCCCTCGCCACGCTGCGAGAAATCGATTACTCGGCCGAACCTAGAGTGACCCGCCACACATGTCAAGAGTGGACAAGATCGTGTCCTCTGCGGACAGTTTCCCCTAGGGCGCACGAACCCGCACGCCGAGCGCTATGCTGAGGCTCATGACGGTCGCGCTGGAGAACGTCCTCGCCAAGGCAGGCCTCCGGATCGACGCCGCGGATTTCCTCTCGCTGGTCGAGGACGCCGCGCGCCGCCTCGCCCCGCCGAACCCGGACCCGGTGTCCTTCTTCTCCGAGGGGCAGCGGGCCGCGCTCGCCGAGGCGGGGCTCGATCTGTCGCCCCGGCGCGACGACGAGCCGGACAGCCGCGCGCCGTCGGTGGCGGCGCACGCGGTGCTGGCCGAGTCCGCCCTCACGGTCGCCGAGGCCGCGCGGCGGCTGGGCGTGGACCCGAGCCGGATCCGGCACAAGCTGGCCGACCGGCGCCTGACCGGCTGGAAGGACCAGGGCGGCTGGCGGCTGCCGTCGTGGCAGTTCGGCGAGCGGGGCGCGCTGCCCGGGCTGGAAGCCGTGCTGGCCGCCGTGCCGGACGACCAGCCCGCGCTGGTCGTGGCCGCGTTCATGAACACCGAGCAGGCCGACCTGCAGATCGGCGGGCGGCCCGCCACCCCGCGGCAGTGGCTGCTGGCCGGGGGCGACCCCGAGCCGGTCGCCGCGCTCGCCGCCACGCTCGGCACCCCGTTCTGAGGCCGCCCCGCATCTCATGGCCCGTTTGCCACTCCCGCCGTCGCGGGCTGAGCTCCTCGCTGCCCTGCGCGCCGACGTCGACATCGTGACCGTGCCGTCCACGCGGCGGCTGGTGCGGATCTTCACCGCGGGCGGCAACCACCCGCAGCAGTGGAACACGTTCCGCTACACCGGCCCGCTGCCGCACGGCCGCTTCGACCCGCAGCCGCCCAGCCGGGACGGGCGCGCCGTCACCGATCCGGGGCACGGGGTGCTGTACTTCGGGCTGACCGTGCGGACGAGCGTGGCGGAGGTGTTCCAGACGACGTCGCTGGTCGACCGCAGGACGCGGCTCCCGAGGCTGGTCGTGGTGCGCCCGTCGCGGCCGCTGAGGCTGCTCGACCTGACCGGCCTGTGGCCGACGCGGGTCGGGGCGTCGCAGGAGATTTCGAGCGGGCCGAAGAAGATCACGCAGGCGTGGGCGCGGGCGATCCGCGCGGCCTTCCCGGAGCTGGACGGACTGTGGTACCGCTCGTCGATGGACGGCGGGCACCCCGCGCTGTGCCTGTGGGACCCACCGGCCGGCAAGGCGCTGCCGCTGGCGCCGGACGTGCTGCTGCCGCTCGACCACCCCGGCCTGGACGTGCCGCTGGGCCGGGTGTGCGAGGAGCTGAACTACGTGCTGCTGAACTGAAGCGCGCGGGGACAGCGGATTTCCGGGGGGGACGGGCGCCGGTGCTCCCGGCACACCTGGATCAACGCGTGGCGAGACCCCGCCGCCAGCCCGCCTACTGCTCTGCGGAGCGCCGGCACCGGAGCCGGGAAACCCCCGCGCCCGCCGTGCCACGACGCCGCCTCGCCGGGGGCGCGCCGGGGCAACCGGTCCGGGACGCACCGCGGTGCGGCCGGCTCCGTTACCCAGCCGGCTCCGAGGCCGGGGAGGCCGGGAGCGGAAGCGCTCGGCCCGCAAGCTGTCCCGGGTGCGCGGGCGGAGCGCCAGCCCTCGACGTTGATCCGGGCCGGCGTCTCCGCCTCGGCAACCCGGCGAGTCACGCCAGGTGGCGCGACCACCAGTCCAGGATCGCGTCGAAGCGTTGCACCCGGTGGCGCGGCTTGCCGGACCGGCTCAGTTCGTGGCCCTCGCCGGGGAAGAGGAGCATCTCGACCTCCGTGCCGTTGCGCTTGAGCTCCACGAACAGCCGCTGGGCCTGCTCCACCGGGCAGCGCCAGTCGTGCTCGGAGTGGACCACCGCGAACGGGATCCGGATCTGCGCGGCGTAGGTCAGCGGGCTGCGCTCGCGCTGCACCACCGGGTCCGCGCCGACGTAGGCCTCGGTGAAGAACCAGCCGATGTCCGAGCTGCCGGTGAACCAGCCCCACGCGTTGACGGCCCGCTCGCTCCACGCGGCGCGGAATCGCGAACCGTGGTGGGCGGCCAGCCACGTCGTCATGAAACCGCCGTACGAGCCGCCCATCACGCCGACCCGCGAGGAGTCCAGGTCGTCGCGCTCCAGGGCCGCGTCCAGCAGCGCCAGCACGTCGTCGACGTCGACCGTGCCCAGTCCGTGCACGATCGCCTGCCCGTGGCTCTCGCCGTAGCCCGCCGAACCGCGCGGGTTGCCCATCACCACGGCGTACCCGGCCGCGGCGTACACCTGCGCCTCGTCGAACAGGCCCCAGTCGTAGGCCGCGAACGGGCCGCCGTGCACCACGAGCAGCACCGGGTGCGGCCCCTCGCCCTCGGGCAGCACCAGCCAGCCGTGCACCGGGTAGCCGTCCGGCGCCGTGGCGGTCAGCTCCTCGACCGGGCGGATCCCCTTCTCCCGCACCGGCTTCGAGAAGTCGGTGAGCACGAACTGGTCCGGGCCGTCGAGCAGCACCACGTCACCCGAGCTGTCCGGCCGCGCCACGACCGCGGCGATCCGCTCCCCGTCCACCGCGAACGACCGCACCGCGCCGCGGTCACCGAGCAGCCTGCTCAGGCCGTCCAGCGGCGCCCGGTCGGCGTCGCGCGGCACGGCCCGCAGCTCGATCGCGCCGCGGTTGAGCACGGTCACCAGGACCTCGTCGCGGAACTGCGCGGGCGGCACGTCGGACATGCAGTACACGGACTCCGCGTCGGTCAGGCGGCGCGGCTTCGCCGGCTCGCCGTCGGCGGGCAGCTCGGCCGCCCACAGACCCGGGTTGCGGGCCACGACGTGCGGCCACGTGTACTCCTGGCCGTAGAAGAGGATCGTGCCGTCGACCGTCACCGACGGCTTGGCGGCGCTGCCCGCACTGCGCACCGCGAGCACCGGCTCGCCGCCCTCGGCAGGCACCAGGTAGAGGTCGCTCTCCTCGGTGTCGGTGGCGCCCCACTCGCGGGGCGCGACGACCAGCACGGCCGAACCGTCCGGCAGCCACGCCGGGTCGGAGACGTCGGCCTGGTCGTCGGTCAGCGGCTCCGGTTCACCCGGGTCGGTGACGTCGAGGACGAACAGCCGCCGCGGGCGGTCCCGCAGGAAGCCGACGTTGTCGAGCCGGTAGTCGTAGCGGGTGATCCGGCGGGGCGCCTCCGCGGCCGGTTCGAGGACTTCGCCGTCGGGGTCCGGCGCACCGTAGCGGCCGGCTTCGGGCACCCGCGCGGTGAAGGCGACGCGGCGCGAGTCCGGCGCCCACACCGGGGCGCCGGCGCCGAGCGGCAGTTCGGTGAGGCGCCGGGCGTCGCCGCCGTCGGCGGGCATCACGTGCAGCTGCGGCTTGTCGCCGTCCGCGCGGAGGAAGGCCACCCAGCGGCCGTCCGGGGAGATCGCGGGATCGGTGTCCCGCTCGCCGTGGGTCCACTGCCGGGCCGCCCCGCCGTCGGGGGCGGCCCGCCACAGCGAACTGCGATAGGTGTTGCCGCCGAGGTCGGGGGTGGTGACCGCGGTCAGCAGCAGGGTGCCGTGCAGCGCGGGAGTGCCGGGCACGGCGAGGAGTTCGAGATCCGAGGGACGCATGCCCCCGAACCTACCGGATTTCGTTAGCCTCGCTAAGAGCCTGAGACTCCGACTTCTTCTTCTCGTCCCGCTTGGCCTTGGCCAGGCTGAGGACGGTGGTGACGGTCAGGACGACCACGATCACGCCCAGCGAGAGCCAGTTGTTGATGTCCAGCCAGTCCGGCACCGCGTGGTACTCGTGCAGCGCGTGCAGGATCAGCTTCGCGCCGATGAAGGCGAGGATGACCGCCAGGCCGTAGGACAGGTAGACCAGCTTGTTCACCAGACCGCCGAGCAGGAAGTACAGCTGCCGCAGCCCCATCAGCGCGAACGCGTTGGCGGTGAACACCAGGAAGGCTTCCTGGGTGATGCCGAAGATCGCCGGGATCGAGTCGACCGCGAAGAGCAGGTCGGCGCTGCCGATGGCCACGATCACCACGAACATCGGCGTAAGCCAGCGCTTGCCGTCCCGCTTGATCGTCATCTTGTGGCCGTGGAAGTCGTCGGTGACCGGGTAGACCTTGCGGATCCACCGCACGACCGCGTTCTCGTGGTACTCCTCGTCGTGGTCGTTGCCGCGCACCATGCTGATGGCCGTCCACACCAGGACCGCGCCGAACAGGAAGAACACCCACACGAACTGGGCGATCAGGGCCGCACCGACCGCGATGAACACGCTGCGCATGGCCAGCGCGAGCAGGATGCCGATCAGCAGCACGCGGTGCTGGTGGATCGCGGGCACCCGGAACGAGGCCATGATGATCATGAAGATGAACAGGTTGTCCACCGACAGCGAGTACTCGGTGATGTACCCGGTGAAGAACTGGACGCCGTAGTCGTGCCCGGCGAGGACCCAGACGCCGATGCCGAACAACACGGCGCAGGTGATGTAGAAGACGACCCACTTGGCCGCTTCCTTGGTGGTGACTTCATGTGGCTTCCGGTCGACGATCACGAGGTCGATCGCGATCAGCACGAGCAGGCCTGCAACCGTGGCAGCCCACAGCCACACGGGGACATTCATCTACGCAATACCTCCGGTTAGCGCGCAGCAGCAGCTAGCCGGAGGTCTCTTCCGCCGGTGGATCCGGCCGACGGTGCCGGGTGCCCCGAAGGACCGCCGTGCTGACGACACCGCCGCGAAGGAATACTCCCCTCCACGTCGTATCCATCTTTCCTGATCAACCGGACGAACACCACCTTAGGTAACCCTCATCACCCGGATTCCAAGATCAGGACCCGCGCTGACGCGTTCTCAGGAAAGCTCCCATACGGTTTCGGTGTGCCCCGAATCGCGCTCCCGCACACACGCCGTTCCCGGATGGTGATCCTCGCGGTCGTCGTCCTGCTGGTGGCGGCCGTCGTGCTCGTCTGGACCCGCTCGTCGAGCGAGCCCGCCGCGGTACCGACGCAGGACGCCATCCTCGACGTGCCCGCGGCGCCCGGCTCCGCGGCGAAGGTCAGCCTGGACACCACGCTCTACCTGCCGGAGCGCACGCCCGCCCCGGCGGTGCTGCTGCCGCACGGGTTCGGCGGGGACAAGAACAGCGTCGCCGGCGACGCGCAGGAGCTGGCCCGGCGCGGGTTCGTGGTGCTCACCTACTCGGCGCGCGGCTTCGGCCGCAGCACCGGCGAGATCGGGCTCAACGACCCGGACTTCGAGGTCGCGGACGCCGCCCGCCTGGTCGACTGGCTCGCCACCCGCCCGGAGGTCCGCCTGGACGGCCCCGGCGACCCGCGGGTCGGCGTGCTGGGCGCCTCCTACGGCGGCGCGCTGG
>NZ_JBEXTZ010000033.1:58189-75961 GCF_040614195.1 Amycolatopsis sp. NPDC006125 | reverse complement strand
AAACGCCCGGTCCCATTCCGAACCCGGAAGCTAAGCCTGCCAGCGCCGATGGTACTGCACCCCCGCGGGTGTGGGAGAGTAGGACACCGCCGAACACAACTTCACAAATAAGCCCAGGGGCTCGGTCGAGAACAGTACGTTCTCCCGAGCCCCTGGGCGTTTTTGTGCCCTTATCCTGGACGCATGACGCGCCTCCTGGTCCTGCAGCCCGACCCGTCCGATCCGATCGGGCCCCTCGGCGACTGGCTCACCGCCGCCGGCGCGGAACTCGACCTCCGGCGTCTGCCCGAGGACCCGCTCCCCGGCACGCTCGACGGTTACCAGGGCCTCGTTTGCCTCGGCGGCGGCATGAACGCCGAAGACGACACCAAGCACCCCTGGCTCGCCGACGTCCGGGCGCTCCTCGCGACCGCGGCCCGCACGAATCTGCCGACGCTCGCGATCTGCCTCGGCGCTCAGCTTCTCGCGGTCGCCACCGGTGGGCGCGTCCAGCCAGGCGATTCCGGTCCCGAGGTCGGGGCGGCTCTCGTCGCCAAGAAGGACGCGGCCTGGACCGATCCGCTGTTCGCCGACCTCCCGCTCATGCAGGACGTCATGCACTTCCACGAGGACGTCATCACCCAGCTGCCCCACGGCGCCGTCCTGCTCGCATCCGCTCCCAAGTACCCCAACCAGGCCTTCCGGCTGCACCGCAGCGCCTACGGCATCCAGTTCCACATCGAGACCACCACCCAGGTCGTCCAGGCCTGGGCCGACGAGGCGCCCCAGATGGCGGCGACCCGCCAGGCGAGCGCGTTCGACACCGAAACCCTGGATCGCAACCACGCCGACATCGCCGAGACCTGGCAGCCCTTTGCCACCAGGTTCGTCCGGCTGGCTGAAGGTGCCGTCGAGAGCGCCCCACCGGCGTCCCTTCCGCTCACTTGATCGACAACGACCGGCCCGACACGGTTACGGTGGACCCTGATGGCAGAGCAGTCACGAGGGGCTGGATCCCCTGCGCGCTACGGCTTCACCGACGACCGCGCCGAGGAGCACCTCCGCGCCGCCGGCTGGTGGACCGACACCGGGCCCGCCCCGGACGCGCTGGACATCCTCGTCGCCCTGTCCCGCAGCGCCGATCCCGACCTGGCGCTGCGCAGCCTCGACCGCATCCGGGAGACCGACGAGCAGGGCTGGCCCGCGCTGACCGCCGCCCTGCGCGACAACCCCACGCTGCGCGGCCGGCTGGTCGGCGTCCTCGGCACGTCGAGCGCGCTCGGTGACTTCCTCGTCGGCCACCCCGGCGAGTGGACGCGTCTCGCCGCCGACAAGTGCACCGACGCCGACTGCTACGCCGACACCATGCTCGACGCCGTCCGCGAGGACGGTGAGATCCGCACGGGCGCCCCGGCGGAGAACGCCCTGCGCACCGCCTACCGCGGTCTGCTCCTCGAGATCGCCGGCACCGACCTCGGCCACCTCGTCGAGGGCAAGCTCGACCGGCCCCGCTACGCGGAAGTCGCCCAGCAGCTCACACTCCTCGCCGAAGCGGCGCTCATCACCGGTCTCGAGATCGCGCAGGCCGAGCAGGCGCCCAAGGGACTCGGTGACACCCGCCTGGCGGTCATCGCCATGGGCAAGTGCGGCGGCCGCGAACTCAACTACGTCAGCGACGTCGACGTCATCTTCGTCGGCGAAGGCGACCTGCAGCTCGCCACCCGTCTGGCCAGCACGATGATGCGGATCGTCGGCAAGGCGTGCTTCGAGGTCGACGCGGCTCTCCGCCCCGAGGGCAAGCAGGGCGCCCTCGTCCGCACGCTCGACGGCCACACCGCCTACTACGCGAAGTGGGCACGCACCTGGGAGTTCCAGGCCCTCCTCAAGGCACGCCCGGTGGCCGGCGACGCCGAACTCGGCAACCAGTACGCCGAGATGGTCACCTCCATGGTGTGGTCGGCTGCCGAGCGGGAGAACTTCGTCGCCGACGTCCAGCAGATGCGCAGGCGGGTCGAGGGGCACGTGCCGTCCGAGCTGGCCGAGCGTGAGCTGAAGCTCGGCCGCGGAGGCCTGCGGGACGTCGAGTTCGCGGTCCAGCTGCTCCAGCTCGTCCACGGCCGGGCCGATCCGAGCCTGCGGTCGCCGTCGACCGTCGAGGCACTGACGGCGCTCGGCTCGGGCGGTTACGTCGGCCGCAGCGACGCGGCGGAGCTGGAGATGTCGTACGAGTTCCTGCGGACGGTCGAGCACCGGCTGCAGCTGCGCCGCCTGCGCCGCACCCACCTGTTCCCGGACTTCAACGACTCGGACGAGCTGCGCGTGCTCGGCCGGGCGATCGGTATCCGTCCCGAGATGGCCCGCGGCGAGGGCGAGATCCTGCTCGTCGAGTTCCGCCGCCACAACCAGCGGATCCGTCGTCTGCACGAGAAGCTGTTCTACCGCCCGCTGCTGCAGTCCGTGGCCAGCGTGTCCACTGAGGACCTCCGCCTCACCACGAAACAAGCCGCGCAACGTCTCGCGGCTCTCGGTTACGCGGCGCCCGACGGCGCGCTGCAGCACATCCGCGCACTCACCTCCGGCGTTTCACGCCGGGCCGCCATCCAGAAGGCGCTGCTCCCCGTCCTGCTCGATCTGCTCGCCGACACCCCGGACCCGGACGGCGGGCTGCTCGCGTACCGGAAGGTGTCCGAGGCGCTGGAGGACACCCCGTGGTACCTGCGGGTGCTGCGAGACGAGGGCGCGGTCGTCGAACGGCTGGCGTCCCTGCTCGGCACCTCGAAGCTGGTACCGGACCTGCTGGTGCGCGCCCCCGAGGTCCTGCAACTGCTCGGCGACCCCGCCCGGCTGACCGGACGGACGCCCGCCGAGGTGGCGAAGTCGCTGCGGGCGACCGTGCGCCGACAGCCCGGGCTCAACGCGGCGGTCGCGGCGGCCCGGTCGTTGCGGCGCCACGAGATCCTGCGCGTCGCCGCGGCCGACCTGCTCGGCCTGCTGGACGTGCGCGAGGTGTGCGAGGCGCTGTCCTCGGTGTGGGTCGCCGTGCTGCAGAGCGCGCTGTCCGCGGCGATCCGCAAGCGCTGCGCCGAACTGGGTGGCGAGGCGGCGAAGATCGCCGTGATCGGCATGGGCCGGCTGGGTGGCGCCGAGCTGGGCTACGGCTCGGACGCCGACGTCCTCTTCGTTTGCGAGCCCGCCGAGGGCGTGTCCGACGGCGACGCTGTGCGCTACGCGTCCTCGGTCGCCGAGACGGTGCGGAAGATGCTGGGCGCCCCGAGCGCGGACCCGCCCCTGCAGGTCGACGCCGACCTGCGGCCGGAGGGTCGTGGCGGTCCGCTGGTGCGCACGCTCGACTCGTACCGGGCGTACTACGCGCGCTGGGGCGAGGTCTGGGAGACGCAGGCGCTGCTGCGCGCCCGGTTCGTCGCCGGTGACGCGGAACTGGGGGAGCGGTTCGTCGAGATGATCGACCCGATCCGTTACCCGGACGGCGGGCTGGACGCGTCGCGCGCCCGCGAGGTGCGGCGGATGAAGGCGCGGGTGGACACCGAGCGGATGCCGCGCGGAGCCGATCCGACCCTGCACACCAAGCTGGGCCGGGGCGGGCTGGCCGACGTCGAGTGGACGGTGCAGCTCTTCCAGTTGCGGCACGCGTTCGAGGTCCCGGACCTGCGGACCACCTCGACACCGCGAGCGCTGGCCGCGCTGGCCGAGGCGGGCCTGGCCGAACCGGAGGACACCGCCTCCCTCACCGAGGCCTGGCTGCTCGCGACCCGGGTGCGCAACGCGGCGATGCTGGTCCGCGGCAAGGCCGTCGACCAGGTGCCGAGCTCGGGCCGCGACCTGGCCGCGGTCGCGCGCATCCTCGGGCAGAGCGCCGACGACGACCCGGGCGAGTTCCTCGACTCCTACCGCCGCACCACGCGGCGGGCGCACGCCGTCGTCGAGAGGCTCTTCTACGAGGCCTGACGTGGCGAACGTCCCAGCCCGCCGCAGCTTGGTCCCGCTTTACAGTGGAACCGTGACTGAGCGCGAACCGTTCCGGGTGGAGATCAAGGTCAGGCACTACGAGCTGGACACGCTCGGCCACCTCAACCACGCCGTGTACCACTCGTACGGCGAGGTCGCCCGCACCGAAGCGTTCGAGCAGGCCGGGGGCGCGGCGCTGCGCGAGCAGAACCTGGCGCCGGTGCTGCTCGAGTCGCACATCGTCTTCCGCAGGGAGATCCGCGCGGGTGAGACCGTGCACGTGGGCTGCGAGGCCAAGTTCGGCACCGGCAAGACGTTCCAGATGATCAACAACATCCACAAGGCGGACGGCACCCTGTCCGCCGAGATCACCTGCACGCTCGGGCTGATGGACCTGGGGCGCCGCAAGCTGGTCGAGGACCCGCGCGGCCACTGCGAACGCGCCGGCCTGGACATATCGGTCCTCACCGCCGAATAACCCCGCCCAAAAAGAACGCCGACGGCGAGGGCGTTTTCCGCTCCTCGCCGCCGGCGCGCTCAGGGTGTTTCTACCCGGTACGAATCACACGTCGTAGTACAGCGCGAACTCGTACGGGTGCGGACGCAGCCGCAGCGGGTCGATCTCGGTCTCGCGCTTCAGCGAGATCCACGTCTCGATGACGTCGGGGGTGAACACGCCGCCCTCGGTGAGGAAGTCGTGGTCGGCCTCGAGGTTGTTCAGCACCTCGTCGAGGGTCGCCGGGACCTGCTTGACGTCCTTGGCCTCCTCCGGCGGAAGCTCGTACAGGTCCTTGTCGATCGGCTCCGGCGGCTCGATCTTGTTCTTGATGCCGTCCAGGCCGGCCATCATCATCGCGGCGAACGCGAGGTACGGGTTGCCGGACGAGTCCGGGCACCGGAACTCGATGCGCTTGGCCTTGGCGTTGGAACCGGTGATCGGAATCCGGACGCAGGCCGAGCGGTTGCGCTGCGAGTACACCAGGCTGACCGGCGCCTCGAAGCCCGGAACCAGGCGGTGGTAGGAGTTCACCGTCGGGTTGGTGAAGGCCAGCAGCGACGGGGCGTGGGCCAGGATGCCGCCGATGTAGTGGCGAGCCATGTCCGACAGGCCGGCGTAACCGGACTCGTCGTAGAACAGCGGCTGGCCGTCCTTCCACAGCGACTGGTGGCAGTGCATGCCCGAACCGTTGTCACCGAACAGCGGCTTCGGCATGAACGTCGCGGTCTTGCCGGCGTTCCACGCGGTGTTCTTCACGATGTACTTGAACAGCTGCAGGTCGTCCGCAGCGTGCAGCAGCGTGTTGAACTTGTAGTTGATCTCGGCCTGGCCGGCGGTGCCCACCTCGTGGTGCGCACGCTCGAGCGTGAAGCCGGAGTTGATCAGCTTCTGGCTGATCTCGTCACGCAGGTCGGCGAAGTGGTCGACCGGCGGAACGGGGAAGTAGCCGCCCTTGAAGCGGGTCTTGTAACCGCGGTTGCCGCCCTCTTCGTCGCGGCCGGTGTTCCACCAGCCCTCGACCGAGTCGATCTCGTGGAAGGAGCCGTTCTCCCGCGAGTCGAAGCGCACCGAGTCGAACACGTAGAACTCGGCCTCGGGGCCGAAGAACACGGTGTCGGCGACGCCGGATTCGGCGATGTACTGCTCGGCCTTGCGCGCGATGTTGCGCGGGTCACGGCTGTACGCCTCGCGGGTGAACGGGTCGTGCACGAAGAAGTTGATGGAGAGGGTCTTCTCCTTGCGGAACGGGTCGATCCGCGCGGTCTCCGGGTCCGGCAGCAGCAGCATGTCGGACTCGTGGATCGACTGGAAGCCGCGCACCGAGGAGCCGTCGAAGGCCAGGCCCTCTTCGAACGCGTCCGCGTCGAACGCCTTCGCAGGGACGGTGAAGTGCTGCATCACACCCGGCAGATCACAGAACCTGACGTCAACGAACTGCACGTCCTCATCTGCGATGAGACGCTGGATATCGTCTGGAGTAGTGGACACCCTCTGTAACTCCTTCATACGCATTGCCGGGGGCAGTACTCTCTTCGGCTCACGCTAAGAGCGCGGTGTTGCCCGACCGTCACCCGTATGTTTCGCGGAGGTTAACGGGCTGGGCGATACCCCCCAGCAGACCAGGGCGGACGTGGCGCACGCCACCGGCCTACCCTGGTCGGGTGGCGAGATGGACCGGTGAGTGGTTGTCCGCACCTCGGCTCGGCGCCGAGGAGCCCCCGCGCTGGCGAGGGGAACGCCTCGGCCTCCCCGAGCAGGGGGTCGGCGCCGTGGCCGGCGGCGGCGCGCGCCTGCTCGGCCTGGTCGTCGACCTGGTCGCCGCGTCCCTGCTGACCTCCCTCTTCGTGCGCCCCGACCTGCAGGACACCGCCGCGATGCAGTCCTACAACCTGTGGGCGGTCGCCGTGTGGGCGATCATCACGATCATCCCGGTCTCGTTCTTCGGGTTCACCCCGGGCATGTTCGTGACCGGCATCCGTGTCGCCCGCCTGGACGGCGCGGGGATGGTCGGGGTGCCCAGGGCGATCGTCCGCGCGGTGCTCACCTTCGTGATCATCCCGGCCGCGATCCGCAACGCCGACGGCCGCAGCTGGCTCGACCGCCTCACCGGGACCGTCGTCATCCGGATGCGCTGACAAAGAGAGAAGGCCCCGACCTGCGTGGTCAGGGCCTTCGTCGTTTCCGGGTCAGCGGCGCTTGATGACGCGCTGCACGCTGCGCATCTTCGCGCCCTGTGGCATCGGGCCCTTCGGCATTGCCGCGCCACCGCGGTTGCCGAGCGCGGCGAGCTTCGCCTCCAGCGCGTCGACCTGCGCCGGGCGGAGGTTGCGCGGCAGCTTCATCATGTGGCTCGACAGGCGGCGCAGCGGGACCTGGCCCTCCTCGTTGCCGACCACGACCTCGTAGATCGGGGTGTCGCCGACCAGGCGGGCCACGCGCTTCTTCTCCTGCGAGAGCAGGTTGCGCACGCGGTGCGGGGCGCCCTCACCGACCAGCACGACACCCGGGCCGCCGAGCACGCGGTGCACGGCGTCGAGCTGCGTGGTCGCGGCGACCGTCTGGGTGACCTTCCAGCGGCCGCGCAGGTTGTCCAGCGCCCAGCCCGCGGCTCCGGGCTGGCCCTCGGCCTTCGCGAACACCGTGCGCTGCACCCGGCGGCCGAAGATGATCACCGCGGCGAGCACGCCGAGGACGATGCCCAGCGGCAACAGGACCCACAGCATGTCGAGCAGCAGCCCGACCACTACGAAGACGCCGGCCACGACCAGGAACGCGCCGAGCATCCACGGGAGGAGCGCCTTGTCCTCCCGGCGCTGCATCTTGAACGCTTCCCAAATCTGACCGCGCCGGGCCTTGCTCGCGGCGCGCCGTTCCCGCTTGGCCTGCTTGGCAGCCTCTTTGTCCTGCTTTCCCGCCATATGAACCAGGATACGGCCGGGCAGGGCGACGCGATCCTGTCGGTCCCCTCTGCGAGGATGCCGGGGTGGCTAGCGCACCTGTGACCAAGTCCCCGACGGGCCTGTTGGACGGGCTGGACCCCGAGCAGCGTGCCGCCGCGGCAGCCCCGCGCGGGCCGGTCTGCGTCCTGGCCGGCGCGGGCACCGGCAAGACGCGCACCATCACCCACCGCATCGCGCACCTGATCGCGTCCGGGCACGTTTCCGCAGGTCAGGTGCTCGCGGTCACGTTCACCGCACGCGCGGCGGGGGAGATGCGGACGAGGCTGCGCGCGCTGGGCGTCGACGGCGCCCAGGCGCTGACGTTCCACGCGGCGGCGCGGCGGCAGCTGCGGTACTTCTGGCCGCGCGTGGTGGGCGACCGGATGTGGGACCTGCTCGACGGCAAGCTGCGGCTGGTCGCCCAGGCGGCGCAGCGCTCGCGGGTCAGCACCGACACGGAGATCCTGCGGGACATCGCGAGCGAGATCGAGTGGGCGAAGGCGTCGCTGATCAGCCCGGAGGACTACCCGGCGCAGGCCGCGCGGCTGCAGCGGGACACGCCGATGCAGGCCGCGCAGGTGGCCGAGGTGTACCGCAAGTACGAAGAGGTCAAGAACGCGGCGCGGATGCTCGACTTCGACGACCTCCTGCTGCACACGACGGCCGCGCTGGAGGACAACGCGGACGTCGCGCGCGAGTTCCGCGACCGGTACCGGTGCTTCGTCGTCGACGAGTACCAGGACGTCACCCCGTTGCAGCAGCGGCTGCTGGACGCGTGGCTCGGCGGGCGTGACGACATCACCGTGGTCGGGGACGCGAACCAGACCATCTACTCGTTCGGCGGGGCGTCGCCGCGGCCGCTGCTGGACTTCACGCGGCGGTTCCCGGAGGCGACGGTGGTGCGGCTGGAGCGGGACTACCGGTCCACGCCGCAGGTGGTCGAGCTGGCGAACAAGGTGATCGGCGCCGCGCGGGGGCGGCCGGCGGGGTCGCGGCTCAAGCTGATCGGGCAGCGCCCGGACGGCCCGGAGCCGCGGTTCGCGGAGTTCGACGACGAGCCGACGGAGGCGGGCGCGGTCGCCGGGCGGGTGCGGCAGCTGCTGGACGCGGGTTTGCCTGCGAGCGAGATCGCGATCCTGTACCGGGTCAACGCGCAGTCGGAGGTGTACGAGCAGGCGCTGACGGACCTGGAGATCCCGTACCTGGTGCGTGGCGGTGAGCGGTTCTTCGAGCGGCGGGAGATCCGGCAGGCGATGGTCTCGCTCCGGACGGCCGCGGCGGATCCGCCCGCGGGTGATCTGGTGACCGCGGTCCGTTCGGTGCTGGCTCGCGTCGGCCTGACGGAGCAGCCGCCGTCGGGCGGGGCGGCGAAGGAGCGGTGGGACGCGCTGCTGGCGCTGGTGGAGCTGGCCGAGGAGCTGGCGGCGTCGGTGGAGGGCGCGTCGATGGGCCGGTACGTCGCGGAGCTGGAGCAGCGCGCGGCGGCGCAGCACCCGCCGACGGTCGAGGGGGTGACGCTGGCGTCGTTGCACGCGGCGAAGGGCCTGGAGTGGGACGCGGTGTTCCTGGTGGGGCTCGCCGAGGGCACGATGCCGATCCAGCGCGCCGACGGCGACGAGGCGGCGATCGAGGAGGAGCGCAGGCTCTTTTATGTCGGGGTGACGCGGGCGCGGGAGCACCTGTGGTTGTCGTGGTCGCTGTCGCGCCACCCCGGCGGGCGAAGGCACCGCCGCCGCAGCCGGTTCCTGTACGGCCTGATCCCGGAGGAACACCCGACGGCGCGGGTGCCCCGCCGCGCGGCGACCACGAGGACGAAGCCGAGCTGCCGCATGTGCGGCGAGCAGCTGGCGAACACGCTGGAGGTGAAGCTGGGACGCTGCGCCCGCTGCCCGAGCGACCTCGACGAGGGCTTGCTGACGCGGCTGAAGGAGTGGCGAGCCGAGCGAGCGCGCGAGCTGAAGGTGCCGCCGTTCGTCGTCTTCACGGACGCCACGCTGGTCGCGATAGCCGAACAACGCCCCGACGACCAGCGCGGCCTGGTCGCGATCTCCGGCATCGGCCCGACAAAGGTGCAACGCTTCGGCGACGAGGTCCTGTCCCTCCTCCGCGGCGAGCACGCCTGATCGGTTGTCCCGGTGGGGGACCGCTTCTGGTCGGTTGTGCGGCGGCGTTGCCGCTCCTGCCGAACGCGCTCGCCAAGGCGCGACTCCTGCCCCTCGCCTACCGAGACGGCTCCGTATGACACTTGCGTGTCGGGCGGCGGTTGCATGCCGGGCGGGAGTTGCGTGTCGGGCGGGAGTTGCGTGTCGGGCGGGAGTTGCGTGTCGGGCGGCGGTTGCGTGTCGGGCGGGAGTTGCGTGTCGGGCGGCGGTTGCATGTCGGGCGGCGGTTGCGTGCCGGGCGGCGGTTGCGTGCCGGGCGGCGGTTGCATGCCGGGCGGGAGTTGCGTGCTGGGCGGCGGTTGCGTGCCGGGCGGCGGTTGCATGCCGGGGCGGCCGGTCGTGCTCGGTTGCGCGGCGGGCGACCCGTGCCGGTCTGGCCGAATCCACAGCGGTCACGGGCCGCCACCAGCCCTGTTGATCGCCTCAGCGATCGGCCCGTTAGGGACGTCTAGACCACCGGGGTAGCGGATTTCGCTGTTCCGGCCGGTTCCTGGCGGAGCGTGCCGGTTCGTCGCGTCGCCTGGGTTCGCCGGGCAACTGTGGCCTGCCGTTCCGCCGGGCGGCCGTGAGCTCGGTCAGCAGCCTGTGCCGCGCAAACACCTCGCGCGCTCGCCCCGAACTGGCTAACCTGGCTCTCCGGAACGATCGCACTGGGTGGTGCTCTCGTCACAGTGATCATCGGTGGTGGTGAGGGCAGACAGGGGCAGGACCGCTTGACCGCGTCGAAGGGCCGCTTCGCGCGGCGGAACCGCTGCTCAGGGACGATCTTCGTCGTCCGGGAAAGTTCTGCGAAAAATGAGTTGCCCCACCTCGGGCAGGGGCAATAGCCTGCATGAGCGGGTGAAGAGCGCCCGCGAAGCGAACGCCCGTCGCCCGCCGGCGATGAGCGAAGGACGAGAGGAGGTGCTGGGACGTGAACATTTCGACGACGGTCACGCAGCCTGGCATCGCTCTGCCCTTCGCCCGTTCGGCGATGGCTTGCGCGAACGGCTGGGGCGTCGGCACTGCCGATGTCGCTCTGCCGATCCTCGCCCGGCTGCGTGACCGCTTCGACGGGACCCGTGTGTCCGCCGTCAAGCCGGCGTACGTCCCGACCGACAAGCAGACCCGACTCCACGTTCCGCTGGCTCCACCGGAGCTCAGACTCTGACCCCCAGTCAGGGAGACAGGCTCACGAGGGCCGCGGAACCGAGTTTCGGATCCGCGGCCCTCGTGTTTTTGTACCACCTCACAACCGAAGAACCGTTACTACACAAAGGAGAACGGGAATGTCATCGGCAATCGCCTTCGCGTCAGAGAAGGCGTTACCCGACGAACTCGCCCTTTCGGGATCCGGAATCGGTGAGCTTTTCGATGCCGTGGCCTCGCCGGATGCCGACCTGCCCTGCAGGTCCGGCGACGCCGATCTGTGGTTCGCGGAGTCACCGGCGGATCTGGAGCTGGCCAAGAGCCGGTGCGCCGAATGTCCGATCCGGAGTGCGTGCCTGTCCGGCGCGCTCGCCCGGCGGGAGCCCTGGGGGGTCTGGGGAGGCGAGATCTTCGAGCGCGGTGCCGTGGTCGCGCGCAAGCGGCCGCGGGGACGTCCTCGTAAGAACCCGGTGGAAACGCCCGTCGCGGAGAAGCGCATCGAGCGCCGCAACCGCACTGACCAGCAGAGTGCAGCCGCATGAGTACTGAAGCCCCCTTCGTTCCCGTGTCGTGGACGAAGCATCCGAGCACGCCGCGCCCCCGCGCCGGGGTCGCGCCCATGACCAAGGAGATCACCCGAATGTTGCTCAACGAAGAACTGGCGAGAGCACGAATACAGGACCTGCACGACGACGTCCGCCCGCGATCGGCGCGCACCAACGCGCGCGCCGCCCGCCGGTGGGACCGGGTGGCCCGCTGGGCTTCCCGCCGCGCAGGCCGGTATCGCGCCTAGCCGATCATCGACACCGCTCCAAGCGGTTCGTCACGCCCATCGGCTCCTTGGCCCGGTGGTGTTTCGAGGAAGGCTCTCGAACACCACCGGGCCTGACGCCGTTGGGCATCCATCTCAATGACCGCCCAGCGGTGGCTGGAGCTTCGCCGCATCCAGCCACCACTGCGGCGGTGCTCCATGCCGCGTCGATGTGCCTCGAAACGCACCAACCATCCGGCAGGCGGCCGATCTGAAACGGCGGCGAGCGACGGTACGCCGGTGTTGAATGACCGGTATGGCCGCACACACGCACGATCACATCGACTGGGCCGAGCGGATCCCGGCGTTGCGCCGTGCCGACGAGCTTCATGCAGCAACCCACGCGGGAATCGCCGCCGGCCTGGTCGATCGCGTCGGCCCGCAGCCGGTGATCGTCGACGTAGGTAGTGGCGCTGGCGGGATGAGTGCGGCCTTTGCCGTGGAGTTGGCCCACCGCGGCGGCGGCACCCTCGTTCTCGTCGACGCCGTTCCCGAGCTGCTCGAGGTGGCCGAGGCCACCGCCAGCGCGGCCATCGAGCGGGCGAATGCGAAACACCCTGGTCGGGTGGACCTGGAGAGCCCTGCAGCCGGTACGCAACGCGAGCCCTCAGCTGCACAGCAACAGGTCGAACTCGAGCAAGCGCAAGCCGAGCTGGCGGGGAGTGCCGTGGCTGCGACTGTGGGTCGCGCCCACCCCGGACCCGAGGCTGTTTCCAACGCCGCGTTCGCCGGGCATGTCTCGATCGAGAGCATCCGAGCGGACGTCGCGTCGGTGGACCTCGCTCAGCTCCTCCAGCCTGCGGACCTGGTCTGGGCCGCCTCGATGGTGCATCACCTCCCTGATCAGCAAGCCGGAATCGCCGGCCTGGTCACTGCTCTCAAGCCGGGCGGAACGCTCGCCCTGGCTGAGGGGAGCCCGCCCACCTACTGTCTGCCCTGGGATCTGGGCATCGGCGAACCGGGTTTGGAACGCCGTCTGCTGGCAGCCCGCGACCATTCGTTCGGAGAAATGCGTGCCGGAATGCCGGGCTCGGTCCGGATGCCCTACGGCTGGTACACCGCCCTCCGGAAAGCGGGATTGGAGCAAGTCGGCTCTTTCAGTCGTCTTGTCGACCTGCCTGCCCCTCCCAGCGAGGTCGTTCGCAATTACGTGATCGAACACATCGCCTGGCTCGCCTCGGACGCCGACGAGCTGGTGACGCAGGAAGATCGGGACGTCCTGCGCCGTCTCCTGGATCCAGCGGATCCCGAGTACCTGGGCAACCGCGAGGACATCTACGTGCTCGGAACGCAGACAGTCCACTTCGGATCCCGCCGATGACTGAGCCGGTTTCCTGTTCCCGCTGCGGCACTCGACGGAAGCCCGACGAGGACCCGCTGGAAACACTGGCGTGGGTCAGCGACCGTGAGGGCGGTGCTCTGCGCTGGCTGTGTCCCCGATGTGCTCGTGAGCACGTCCGTGACATCGAGGGGAAGCTTCCACCCGAATACTGGTGACTGCTCGTCATACCGCCACCTCCTTCAGCGCCTGGACCCTCGGCCGCCTGCGGCGAGCTGCCGCGGCGAACGCGCTCGTGAGTTCCCGCGCGACTGCCATCGCGTCACCGCGCAGACGGCTGGGGGTGGTGTGGACCAGCATCACCCCGGCACCGGTGAGCGGCAGGTGGCTCGTTGCCGGACGCTCCGGGCAGGTGGCGGCGGGATCGAGGACCCAGCCCAAGGCGACTTCGTCCCACCAGGCGTCGACCACGCCGAGCCGGCGTCCGGCCGAGTCGCAGATGGTCACGTTCCAGATCGGCGGCGGTACTGGGACACCGCCCAGCAGTTCCCGTGCCACACCCTGCTGATAGGTGTCGCGGAGAGAACCCAGACTGCGCAGGGTTTGGCGGACCGCGGATGTTCCGCGTTGGTTGCCTGCGTCGACCTCGTCACGCAACTGTTCGGCACTGCAGAGCCCGTAGTAGACCGGCAGCGTGAGCAGGCGCCTGAGCCTGTCCGGATCGGTCTCGTGCCTGGCGAGATCAACGGTGGCGCGGGCGGGCGGAGCGAACGGCAGCCCGTCCACGATGACCGGCTCGGGGAGGCGGGACGTGCGGTCGAGCCAGGTGAATTCGTGCGAGGCGATCCGGCGTCCGATCGGGATCAGGACGTGGACGCGCCGGGACGGTGACAGCGGAATGCCCTGAGCCTGCAACGCATCCGTGCCGCTGATCACCGCGTCCGGACCGGCGTGGTAGATCGCCGCGCGGAGTTGTTGATCCCGGCTGGGTTCTCGGTTGCTCAACAGGATCACGCCTGGCAGGAGCCTGCGCCACGGGCCCCCCGGACGGCACCGGGACGAGATGACGTGCTGGCTCAGGCCCGCTCGGCGCAGGCGCAGGCTGGTGGTGACGTCTTCACCCGGCGCCGACTCACACGCTGGTGTTGCGCTGATGGTTTCGGTCATGGGATCAGCGTCGCGCTGGAAATGAGGCAGGGGAAGACGTTGCGGGGAACTGTGGACAACTCGGTGGTGCGACTGGTCATCTCATGCAGTTATCGAAGAAATTGTGGATAACTGGCGCTCCTGACGGCCCACGGAACCCACGTCGGCAGAAGTTTGCGGCATGGTGGGTGTTGCGGCGGGACAAGCAGGACAGGGGACAGGCTGCGCGGAAGCTCGGTCCGCGTGGCGACGGAAACTGCCCCCTGGCACGTACACGATGACGAGGAGGTGGCAGCCGACATAGCGATGTTCGGGCCGAATTAGCGCGCATACCTTGCGCGAGGCACAAAATTGGCAAGAGAGGGCGCGTGTTGTGAGGAAAACACGAGGGCTCAGCGCAATGGCCGGGGCGCAGATGTCTGCAACGTCAGGGGCCCGCGCGAGAGCGCCGTACCCCTGACGTCCGGACGAGGAACGAAAGAGGAGGTGAGGCTCAGTCGGCGAAGCCGGGCTGCCAGCGTTCCACGATCCCTCGGGCTGGGATCTCCGCGTCGAGCTGGCACAGGATTCCCGTCGACCCTGCTGTGACGCGGTGAATCAGCAGGTACTCCGGCGGGAGGTTCAGTGACCGGCCGGTGCGGAAATCGCGGCCACGGGTGTCGCCGACCCGCATCGCCTGGCGTTGCATCCAGCGGCGCGTGAAGTGGAAGCGCTCGTTGGCGAGCGGCTCGGTGAACGGGGCCAGGTAGGCGAGAACGTCGTCGGCGCTGAGGTCCGTGCCAGGCCGGATGAAGCCGGCGGAACGCAGCAACTCCATGAGTTCGGTGGAGCGGTGATCGAGGGCAAGACGGGTCATCTCGCCCAACTGGCGAGGGATGCCGTGCGGTAGGCGGGCCACTGCGCCGAAGTCGATCACGGCGAGACGGCCGTCGTCCAGCAACATGAAGTTGCCCGGATGCGGGTCGGAATGCAACAGCTTCGTCCGGGCCGGTGACGAGAAGTGGAACTCGGCCAGGAGCGCGCCGACGTGGTTGCGGGTTTCCGCGTCCGCGCCGGCGATGATCTTGGCGAGAGGGGTGCCGGTTACCCACTCCGTCACGAGCACCTTCGGCGCGCTCGCGACCACCTTCGGCACCAGCACCTTGTCGTCGCCGTCGAAGGCCTTCGCGAACTCGCGCTGGCTGTCGGCTTCGCCGCGGTAGTCAAGCTCCTCGTCCATCCGCGCGGACAGTTCGGCAAGCAGCGGCTTGACCTCGGTGCCCGGCAGGAGCGCCTGGAAGAGCCTGCTGAACCGCTGCAGCTGCCGCAGGTCGCTGCGCAGCGCCTCGTCGGCGCCGGGGTACTGGACCTTGACCGCCACCTCGCGACCGTCGTGCCACACCCCCCGGTGCACCTGACCGATGCTGGCCGACGCGGTGGGGGCGTCGTCGAACTCCCGGAACCGCGTCTCCCACGACCGGCCCAGTTGCTCGGCCAGGACACGCCGGGTCTGGCGGGCCGGCATCGGCGGCGCGGCGGCCTGGAGGCGGGTCAGCGCGTCCCGGTATGGGGCGGCGAGCTCGTCGGGCACGGCCGCCTCGAAGACGCTCAAGGTCTGGCCGAACTTCATCGCGCCGCCCTTGAGCGTGCCGAGCACCTCGAACAGCTGCTCGGCAGCCTTCGCCGACAGGTTCGCGTTGACTTCTTCCGCGCTCTGACCGGTCAGCCGACGTCCCCAGCCGCCGACCGCCCGCCCCGCGATTCCGAGCGGCAGGCTCGCGAGCTTCGCGGCGCGGGCGGCGGTGCGGCGGGGAATCCCGGGATCGGCACGGTCGTCGGTCTCTTCGGGAAAGTCGGTCACTCCTGCGATTGTGCCTTGTCGACCATGTCTTCCGCAGCCATCGGCGCTTGCGCGTTGCTGACCAGCGGTTCCGGGCGTGCCCCGCAGGTGCAGGCCGGGTTCGGCGGCCACGGGCGGTGGTAGACCGTGCAGTCGTAGGGGTCGATTTCCATCGTCGTGTTCCAGCCGGGCGGAACCCCGTCGGCCGGTCCGAGAGCCCGGAGCACCTGACCGGTCGCCAGGGCGGCGGTCGCCTGCACCGTAGTCAGGTCGGCCTGCTGGCTGCGGCCGGCGAGCTGCCCCGCGACCGTGGGCCAGCGGTCGTCCATCGAGCGGCGGATGAGGTCCGCGCACGCCAGGCAGCTGCTCCGCCCGGGTTCGACGAGCGGCCCCACGATCCCGATGCCTTCCCGCACGCGCACCGCCAAGTGCGGCACCCGCTCGTGCATCAGCTGCCGGACCAGTTCGGGCGCGGGGACGATGGCGTCGGCGAGCACGGCGAGTTCCGGAAGCCGCCCGTCGCGCAGACGGCGGGTCACGGTCGCGGGGTTTGCCCGCCGTACGGCATCGGCCGCCGCGGCGGAGCGGGACCGGCCGATGTCGGCGTCGGTGTAGCCGCTGCCGGTGTCGTGCTCGGTGACGTTGCCCGCGGCCTCGACGCACACCTGCCCCACTCCCGTGGTTGCGAGCAGCACCGCGATAGCCACCGTCAGCCGCCCCGAGCCGAAGAGCACGACGGCGCTATGGCGGCGCCGGGCGACGGTCTCGCTGTGGCGGTGCCCGGTCGACAGGGACCACAGGCCGGCCTCGCTGGCGGCGCGGTTGTAGGCGGACGGCGGCCACGCTTCCTCGACGAGTCCGAGCCGGGTCAGGTTCGCGACGATGTCGCGGAGGATTTCGACGTGTTCGCTCTTGGCGAGCGCGAGCAGGCTCTCCAGCCGGAGGCTGCCGTCGAGCCGGTGCAGAGCGTCCACCAGGTCGGGCGGCAGGTCCTTGGCCACCATGGCGTGCCTGGGGTCGAGGCCGAACTGGACCTCGCCCGGACCGCGGTCGAAGACCTCGAGGCCCGGCCGCAGCCAGGGACGTTCGGGCAGGAAGACCGTGTGCTGACTTGTGCTTGTGTCCGTCATGGAGCACAGAGTGACGGAAGGTGGCTAAGAATCCGCTAACCAAGATCGCGAGTTATCCACAGGTGGGCCATGATGTGGATAACTCGGGCCTTCTCGAAGTCGGCTCTCCCGAGTTGTCGGCCCCTGGCTTTACCGTGGACGGGTGGCGAACGCACGGGTGCCCTCTTTGAGGAACCGGGACAACACCGGGCAGTCATCGAACCCGCAGCTCAAGGTCGAAGTACGGCGTAGTGCACGAAGAAGGCGGACGGTCAGCGCGTACCGGGACGGCGACACCCTCGTGGTGCTCATCCCGGCGAGCATGAGCCGAGCCGAGGAAAAACACTGGGTGGCCGAGATGGAGCGCAAGCTCCAGCGCACGGAGACCAAGCGGGCGTCTCCGGCGCGTGAATCGGATGCCGCACTGCTCGCGCGGTGCGCGCAGCTGTCAGCGCGATACCTCGACCGGCAGGCGTTGCCGGCGAGCGTCCGCTGGGTCCCGCCGATGCGCACCAGGTGGGCTTCATGCACGCCGGCGGACCGGACGATCCGAGTGAGTGACAGGTTGCAGAACGTGCCCGCGTGGGTGCTGGATTACGTGCTGGTGCACGAGCTGGCGCACCTGCGGGTGGCGGCGCACAACGCCGAGTTCTGGGAGCTGGTCCGGCGCTACCCGAAGACCGAGCGGGCGATCGGCTACCTCGAGGGCCTGTCCGCGGCGGCCGGCTGGGGGATCAGCGAGCTGGACGAGGACTGAGGAACGCCGCTCGGGGCCCCGCGACTTCGGCGGGGCCCCCGAGCCGGCGAGGGAGGTTGGCACGACGGCCTGGTCCCGTCGCGAGCGGTGCCGGGGTGTGGCGTCGAGCTGGGCTCGCGGCGATGGCGGTCTCCACGGTCGGGGGCGCCCACGGTCGTGTGGGGTTGGAGCTTGCGAG
>NZ_JBEXTZ010000033.1:0-58092 GCF_040614195.1 Amycolatopsis sp. NPDC006125 | reverse complement strand
GAGGCGCAGGGTGGGGAGGACCGGGCGCGAGCAGGACCGTGAGCGTCGCGGCGGTGGGGGCGTCCGCCGTGGTGGGGTTGGAGCTTGCGAGGCGCAGGGTGGGGAGGACCGGGCGCGAGCAGGACCGTGAGCGTCGCGGCGGTGGGGGCGTCCGCCGTGGTGGGGTTGGAGCTTGCGAGGCGCAAGGTGGGGAAGACCGGGCACGAGCAGGACCGTCAGTGGGCGTTGCGACGGGGCAGTGCGGCCGGTTCCACGATGGTGGCGGCGTCGTGCCTCTTCCCGGCTGTGGCCGCGAATGCGACGGGTCTGGGCGTTGATGAGTGCGATGGGCTGCGCGGCGATGGTGGCAGCGCCGACCCCGATCGGCGCCGACCCCGATCGGCGGTGGCCCCGATCGGCGGTGGCCCCGATCGGCGGTGGCCTCAATCGGCGCTGGTTGCGAGCGCCGGAGGCCGCAGCCAAGCACGGCTGGGGCGGGGCTTGCCGCCGCGCCCCAGCCGGCTCGGTTGTGTGACCGCGGGGGTCAGTTGCCGGGCTCGTCGTCCTTGCCGGGGTCGCCCTTGTCCTCCGGCTTGGTGCGCTCCAGCTCGGCCATCGGGTCGTCCAGCTCGCCCGGCTTGCCCAGCCGCTCGGCGAACTCCAGCGGGTCGTCCAGGTCCTCAGCCGACGGCATCAGGTCCGGGTGCGACCACAGGCCGTCCCGCTTCTCGGCGCCGTGCCGGTCGCCCACGAGCTTCCACAGCGCGGACGCCGCCCGCATCCGCCGGGGCCGCAGCTCGAGCCCGACCAGCGTCGCGAACGTCTGCTCGGCCGGGCCGCCCGTCGCGCGGCGGCGGCGCAGCGTCTCACGCAGGGCGTCGGCCCCCGGGAGCCGGTCGCCGACCGCGTCGGCGACCACCACGTCCACCCAGCCCTCCACCAGGGCGAGCAGCGTCTCCAACCGGTTCAGCGCCGCCTGCTGCTCGGGCGTCGTCTGGGGCTCCAGCAGCCCCGAAGACAACGCCTCCTCGATGCTCGCCGGGTTCGACGGGTCGACCTGGCCGGCCAGCTGCTCCAGCGCCGAAGTGTCGACCTTGATGCCGTGCGCGAACTCCTCGACCGTCGCCAGCAGGCGCTGCCGCAGCCACGGCACGTGCGAGAACAGGCGCTGGTGCGCCGCCTCCCGTGCGGCCAGGAACACCAGGACCTCGCTGCTCGGCAGCTCCAGCCCCTCGGTGAACTTCTCGATGTTCGCGGGCAGCAGCGCCGACGTCCCCTCCGGACCCAGCGGCAGACCCACCTCGGTCGAGGTCAGCACCTCCGACGCGAGCTGCGCGAGCGCGTTGCCCAGCTGCGAGCCGAACGCCATGCCGCCCATCTGGCCGACCATCGACAGCAGCGGACCGGCGGCCTGCTTCGCCTCGGCGGGGAGCGCCTCCACCCACGCGCCCGACACCTGCTGGGCCACCGGGTCGCACAGGCGCTGCCACGTCGGCAGCGTCTTCTGCACCCAGTCGCGCGGGGACCACGCCGCGGTCACCGACGCGCCCGCGGGCAGGATCGTCGCCGCGTCGAGCCACAGCTCCGCGAGGTGCCCGGCGTCCCGCACGGCGCTGTCGGCGTCGCCGCTCGAGGCGAAACCCATCGTGCCGCCGGCGCTTCCGCTGAGCTTCTGCAGTGCGATCTGTTTGGCGAGGTCGTAGTTCACCGGGCCCGACGAACTGCCGGCCTGGCTCAGCATCTGCCCGAGCTGGCTCAGCATCTGGCCGAGCTGGTTGAACGCGTCGGCGCCGGGCTGCTGGCCGCCCTCCGACGGCCCGTTGTCACCGGGCTTGTCGGGATCCGGGGGCCCGAAGCCGAACGGGAGATTGCTCATACCCCCACCGTACGCGGCCGGAGCAGCCGTGACCCCGCCAGAGGTGTCCGATTTCGCTCGGCGCGATCAAGGCCTGGTGATCGAGCGTGCGGGCCGGTCACCGTACGCTGTGGGCCGTGAGCGAGTCCCGCGACGACAGCACTGCTCCCGGCGCCGCGACCGGCACCAAGCCCGACGACGGCGACCAGGCCCGCAACGGGCACCGCGCGACGCGGCCCCGCGAGCGCGCCGGCATGACCCGGCGCGGCTGGACCGTCGTGACCAGCGGTGTCCTCATCGTGGTGTTCGGGCTCATCGGCGCGTTCGTCCAGGTGCCCTACGTGGCGATCGGCCCCGGCCCGACCTACGACACGCTCGGCCAGGTCAACGGCGTCCAGGTGGTCGAGATCGACGGGCAGCAGACCTACCCGACCGCGGGCGAGCTGCGCATGACCACCGTCTCGCTCAACGACGAGATCAGCCTGTTCGGCGCGCTCGGCCTGTGGGTCAGCGGCCGGTACGCGCTCGCGCCGCGCGAAGAGTACTTCCGCCCCGGCGAGAGCGACGAGCAGGTCCAGCAGGAGAACGTCCAGCAGTTCCAGGACTCGCAGAGCAACGCCGAGGTCGCCGCGCTGCGCCACCTCGGCTTCCCGGTCAAGGTGCTCGCCCAGACGATCGTCGACAACACCCCGGCCAGCCGGGTCCTCGCCGCGGGCGACCGGCTGCTGTCGGTCAACGGCCGCACCATCACCAACGAGGACGACGTCACCGCGGCGCTCGCCGACACCACCCCGGGCCAGACCGTGCCGATCACGTTCCAGCACGGCACCGAGCCTCCCCGCACCGAACAGATCACGCTCGCCGCGAACCCGGACCCGTCCAAGAAGCAGGGGTTCATGGGCCTGCAGCCCATCGACCGGGCCGACGTGCCCTTCGACGTGAAGATCTCGCTGCAGGACGTCGGCGGCCCCTCGGCCGGCCTGATGTTCGCGCTGGCGATCGTCGACCGGCTCACCCCGGGCGAGATGGTGGCAGGCGAGCACATCGCAGGCACGGGGGAGATCACCGAGAAGGGGCAGGTCGGGCCGATTGGCGGGATCTCGTTCAAGGTCGTCGCCGCGCGCGAGGCAGGCGCCACCGTGTTCCTCACGCCCGAGGCCAACTGCGCGGAGGCCTCCGCCGCGGCGCCGGACGGGCTGAAGCTGGTCAAGGTGACCGACCTGAACAGCGCGCTCTCGGCGCTGGACGCGCTCAAGGCGGGGCAGCCCACGCCGTCCTGCTGACCCGCGCCGGGGGTGTGAAGGCCGCGGCTCCGAGTGGGAGTGCCGGGACGCGTGCTTGGGCGTCGAGCGTGGGGACCCGGCGCCGAGCTGAGGGTGCTAGGCGGTGGGTGTGCGGCTCGGGTGCGCTCGGTGTGGGCCGCGGCGTGGCCGTGGGTGCGGCTCGGACGCCAGCCATGGGGCACGGCGTGGGCATGTGGCGCTGAGTGGGGAGCGCGCGGACCCGGGCGGTTGTCCGTGGGCACCGAGTGGTGGGACTCGCTGCGGGACCGCCCGGATTCGCGCGGTTGTCCGTGGGCGCCTCGCGTGGGGACCGGTGCGGGAGCGAAGGGCTCGTCGCACCGGGTGGAGGGACTCAAGACACCCGGTGTGGAGCGCGGCCCCACGCGGCCGGGCGCCGAGGTCAGGGGGCCAGCGTGGCCCGAAGCGCTTCCAGCAGGTTGGGCGCCAAGTCAGGGTGCTCGACGATCTCGTCGGTGGGCTCGGCGTCCTCCGCCTTCGTGTAGCCCCGCAGCCGCATGACGCAGGCTCCTGGGCCGTCCCTCAGCACGGCCGCCACCAGGCGCGCCTCCGTCCGGTCGGGGTGGTCCGCCGCGGCCTGCCGCAGTCGCTCCGCGTCGCCTGAGTCGGACAGCTCCGACTCGGCGCTCGGGGGCAGCACGATGATCTCCTGGGCCAGCGCGCAGCCGAGCACGACGTCCGGCCAGGCGATCCGCCCCAGCGCCTCCGCCAGGTCACCCTCGGGCAGCGGCTCCTGCGCCACCGGGGTCAGCGCGCTCGACGGGTCGAGCTGCCCGGCCAGCTCCGGCTGCTCGCGCAGCAGCGACGCGGTCGGGACCAGCGCGAACAGCTGAGGAGCCTGGTCCCACCCGGCGGCGGCCACGAACTCCTCCACCTCACGGGCCAGCGCCGCGATGGCCGGACCGGTGGCGGGGTTGACTTCCGATGCCATCTCCTCATCGTGTCAGGTGCCCGCCGGACGTGTCCGATTCGGGCCGGTCGGGGAACCCGCGGCGGCCCTCCTACAGTTAGGGGTTCAGGGGTGTCCTGCATTACGGGTCGCCCCGCCAGCGGACCAAGACAACAGGAGCGTGCGCAGTGGCCAGTCGGCCCCCAGTGAGCCTGCCGAAACTGTCCCGTCGCAGCCGGGTACTGCTGATCATCGCCGCGGTGATCGTCCTGGCGCTGCTACTCGGCGCGCGCCTGTTGGACACCTACGTCGACTGGCTGTGGTTCGGCGAGGTCGAAGCCCGCCAGGTCTTCAACACGATGGTCGTCACCCGCATCGTGTTGTTCTTCGCGATCGGGCTGCTGGTCGGCGGCTCGCTCGCGCTCAGCCTGTGGATCGCCTACCGCACGCGGCCGGTGTTCGTCCCGGTCTCCGGCGCCGACGACCCGCTGGCCCGCTACCGCTCGGCCGTGGTCGGCCGCATCCGGCTGTTCGGCATCGGCATCCCGCTGGTCACCGGCCTCATCGCGGGCGCGACCGGCGAGGGCGACTGGCAGCGCATCCAGCTGTTCCTGCACGGCACGAGCTTCGGCCAGACCGACCCCGAGTTCGGCAACGACATCGGCTTCTACGCCTTCACGCTGCCCTTCTACCAGTGGCTGCTCGGCTGGCTGTTCGTCGCGGTGACGATCTCGTTCATCGGCGCGCTCATCGCGCAGTACCTGTTCGGCGGCATCCGGCTCGCCGGCCGCGGCGGCCAGCTCGCCGGCTCGGCCCGCGTCCAGCTCGCCGTCACCGCGGGCCTGTTCGTGCTGCTGAAGGCCGTCGAGTACTACTTCGACCGCTACAACCTGCTGTTCTCCGACCGCAACGCCCCGCTGTTCTACGGCGCCACCTACACCGACCTGAACGCGGTGCTGCCCGCGAAGCTGATCCTGCTGTGCATCTCCGCGATCTGCGCCGTGGCGTTCTTCGCGGGCGCGTTCCTGCGCAACATCCAGCTGCCCGCGATCGCGCTGGTGCTGCTGATCCTGTCCGGCGTGCTGGTCGGCGTCGCCTGGCCGGCGATCCTCGAGCAGTTCTCGGTCAAGCCGAACGCCAACCAGAAGGAAGCGCTTTCCATCAGTCGCAACATGGAGGCGACGAAGTCCGCGTTCGGGCTCAACAACGTCCAGTACGAGGACTACACCGGCACCGGGCAGGCCACCGCGTCGGAGATCAGCGCGGACACCACGACCGTGCCCAACATCCGCCTGCTCGACCCGAACGTGCTGGCGCCCACCTTCACCCAGCGGGTCGGCCGCGAGAACTTCTACGGCTTCCCGCAGAAGCTCGACATCGACCGCTACGAGATCGACGGCAGGCTGCAGGACTACGTGGTCGCCGCCCGTGAGATCAACACCGCCAACCTCACCGGCAACCAGACCAACTGGATCAACAAGCACATGGTCTACACGCACGGCAACGGGTTCGTGGCGGCTCCGGCCAACACGATCGACCGTGCGGTGAGCAGCGCCAACAGCGACGGCGGTTACCCGATCGCGGTCACCAGCGACACGCAGAACCCGACCGGCGCCGGCATCAACCCGGCCAACCCCACCGCGCCGGGCATCGCGGTCACCGAGCCGCGGATCTACTACGGCGAGCTGACCAACGACTACGCCATCGTCGGCGGCCAGGAAGGCCGGGCGCCCGGCGAGTACGACAGCGCCAGCAGCAGCAACTACCGCTACGACGGCACCGGCGGCGTGAACCTCGGCAACTGGTTCAACCGCCTCGCCTTCGCGGCCAAGTACGGCGAGCGGAACATCCTCTTCTCCGACGCCATCAGCGACGGCTCGAAGATCATGTACAACCGCGACCCGCGCCAGCGCGTCAGCAAGGTCGCGCCGTGGCTCACCGTCGACGGCGACCCTTACCCGGCGGTGGTCGACGGCAAGATCGTCTGGATCGTCGACGGCTACACCACGCTGAACAACTACCCGTACTCCCAGCAGACGCCGCTCGGCGCCGCCACCGAGGACACCCTCGCCGGCGTCGCCCGCCAGGCCAACAACAACATCAACTACATCCGCAACTCGGTGAAGGCGACCGTCGACGCGTTCAACGGCACCGTCACCCTCTACTCGGTCGACGACAAGGACCCGGTCCTCAAGGCCTGGGAGCAGGTCTTCCCGGGCCTGGTCAAGCCGGGCAGCGAGGTCAGCCCCGAGCTGCGGTCGCACTTCCGGTACCCGGAGGACCTGTTCAAGGTCCAGCGCGAACTCCTGACGAAGTACCACGTCACCGACCCGCAGGAGTTCTACACGACCAACACCTTCTGGAACGTGCCCCAGGACCCGACCCAGGAGGGCGGCACCAACCTGGACGCCTCCGGCCTGGCCAACCAGCCCGGCTACTACGTGCTGGCGCAGGCGCCGGGGCAGAGCGGCACGACGTTCCAGCTGACCAGCCCGCTCACCGCCCTGCAACGGCAGTACCTCGCGGCCTGGATGACCGTGTCCTCCGACCCGGACGACTACGGCGCCATCAAGGTCCTGCGGCTACCCACCACAGCGGCGGGCAACAGCCAGGTCGACGGCCCCGTCCAGGTCCAGAACAGGTTCCAGAGCGACTCCCGGTTCGCCCAGGAACGGACCCTGTTCAGCAACCAGAGCGTCACGGTGATCTTCGGCAACCTGATCACCCTGCCGGTCGGTGGCGGGTTCCTCTACGTCGAACCCGTCTACATCCAGCAACGCAACCAGAACAGCTACCCGCAGCTCGCCCGCGTGCTGGTGTCCTACGGGTCCAAGGTCGGGTTCGCGTCCACGCTGGCCGACGCGCTGAAACAGGTCTTCGGCGACCAGGCAGGCCAGGCGGCGACCTCGCCGACCCAGCAACAACCGACGACCAACACGCCGACACCGAGCACCACGCCGACGAACCCGCCGGCCACCGGCGGCACCGGCAGCAGCCCGGCCCTCGACCAGGCCGTCGCCGACATCCAGTCGGCGCTCGAACGGCTCCGGCAGGCCCAGCAGAGCGGCAACTTCGCCGCACAGGGCGAGGCCCTCGCCGCGCTCGACGCCGCCGCCCGCGCCTACGAGAACGCCAAGGCCGCCCAGACGACCTCGGCGCCTCCCCAGCCGGGCGGATGACCACCCCACCGGGTGCCGGAGCTGCTTCCGGCACCCGGTGTGCACACCCCCGCAACCGAGGCGTAAACTCATTCTCACAACGCGGGGTGGAGCAGCTCGGTAGCTCGCTGGGCTCATAACCCAGAGGTCGCAGGTTCAAATCCTGTCCCCGCTACGAGAGGCAGGGGCCCCTGTATCCGCGGAAAGCGCGGATCGGGGGCCTCTCTTCGTTGTGTCTTCTGGGGGTCGGACCCCCAGGCCCCCGGCAGGGGGCGAGCCCCCTGCACCCCCCGCGGTGCCGGATTGGGTGGGGACGTCCCGGTGAGTGGGGCGAGCCCAATGCAGCCCCCGCGCGGTGCCGGATCTGTGGGGACGTTCGGTTGGGTGGGGCAGGGCCGGGTTTGCCCTTCGCGCCTGGCGGCGCTGGGGCAATGGGTCAGCTGGGGTTGGGCGCGGACGCCAGGGGGCTGGGGGTGTCTCGTGTGGACTGGGGGGCCAGGTTTGGGGGTCAGGGTGGGGTGTGTATAGTGGGTCTTACAGCGCGGGGTGGAGCAGCTCGGTAGCTCGCTGGGCTCATAACCCAGAGGTCGCAGGTTCAAATCCTGTCCCCGCTACCAGGGAAAAGGCCCGGTCTTCACGGACCGGGCCTTTTTCGTGCGCTTGGGGCACCCCCGATTGGGCCGGACGGGGGAAGGTAATGACCTTTGTGGACATTGACCGTGACCACTGTGGACAGATCGGCGGAAAAGTGGCACCTTGTAGGGGTGTCTGAACTCAATGCAACAGCAGCGGCATTGCTCGGCCTGCTCCAGGACGGCCCGGCCACCGGGGGGCAGCTGGTTGCGGCGGCGGAGGAGCGGTTCGGGACGTTCTTCAGCGTCACCCGCAGCCAGGTCTACCGTGAGCTGCCCGCCCTCGCCAAGGAAGGGCTCGTCCGGCTCGGCAAGCAAGGTCCGCGCTCCAGCCAGCAGTACGTGATCACCGCCGCCGGGAAGAAGGCCTTCAAGGCCTGGCTGACCTCCGACGCCGGCCCCGACCACCTCCGCAGCCCCCTGATCCTGCGCCTCGTGCACGCCGCCTCGCTCACCGCGAAGCAGCGCGCCGGCCTCATCGAGACGGCCAGGGCCAGCTACCAGGAGGACCTGGACGAGGCCAGGGCCGCCGTCAAGGCAGCGGGCGACCCCTACACCAAGGCCATCGCCGAATTCGGCCAGGCGCACGCCCGCGCGGCGCTGAAGCTGATCGACGCGATCCCGGACGCCTGAGCGGCCACGGGGCCCCAAGCGGCCGGTTCCCGTAACCGGCCGCGCCCCGTGCCGTAACCTTGAAGGTTGTGAGTGGTGACTTCGCAGCCGACCTGAAGGACCTCGCCGGCAAGCTGACGCAGGTCGAGTCCGTCATGGACCTCGACGCCCTGCGTGCCCAGGTGGCTGACCTGGAAGAGCAGGCGTCCAACCCCAACCTGTGGGACGACCCGGAGGCCGCGCAGAAGGTCACCAGTCAGCTGTCCCACCGGCAGGCCGAGCTGCGCCGGGTCACCGACCTGCGCCAGCGGCTCGACGACCTCGAGGTGCTCCACGAGCTCGCCGAGGCCGAGGGCGACAACGCCAGCAAGGCCGAGGCCGAAGGCGAGCTGACCCGCCTCGCGAAGGAAGTGGACGCCCTCGAGGTCCGCACCCTGCTCTCCGGCGAGTACGACGACCGCAACGCGGTGGTCACCATCCGCGCGGAAGCCGGCGGCGTCGACGCGGCCGACTGGGCCGAGATGCTCCTGCGCATGTACCTGCGCTGGGCCGAGCGCCACGGCTACCCGACCGACGTCTACGACATCTCCTACGCCGAAGAGGCCGGCATCAAGTCGGCCACCTTCAAGGTCGCCGCGCCCTACATCTACGGCACGCTCTCCGTCGAACAGGGCACCCACCGGCTCGTCCGGATCTCCCCGTTCGACAACCAGGGCCGCCGCCAGACGTCGTTCGCCCACGTCGAGGTGCTGCCCGAGGTCGAGGAGGTCGACCACGTCGAGATCCCGGAGAAGGACATCCGGGTCGACGTGTTCCGCTCCTCGGGCCCCGGCGGGCAGAGCGTCAACACCACCGACTCCGCGGTGCGCATCACCCACCTGCCCACCGGCATCGTCGTCTCCTGCCAGAACGAGAAGTCGCAGCTGCAGAACAAGGCCGCCGCGCTCAAGGTCCTCCAGGCCAAGCTCCTCCTCAAGAAGAAGGAGGAGGAACGGGCCGAGCTCGACGCGCTCAAGGACTCCGGCAGCAGCTGGGGCAACCAGATGCGCAACTACGTTCTGCACCCGTACCAGATGGTCAAGGACCTCCGCACCGAGCACGAGGTGGGTAACCCCAGCTCCGTGCTCGACGGGGAGATCGACGACTTCCTGGAGGCCGGTATCCGCTGGCGCAAGCAGGCCAACGCTGCGTAACCGCCGCGCCGGAGGCAATAGGCCAACCCGGGCTTAACGACGCCCATGGGTAGGATTGCCCACCGTGATTCGGCTCGACAGTGTCTCCAAGGTCTACAAGACGTCGACGCGTCCCGCACTCGAGAACGTGTCGGTCGACGTGGACAAGGGCGAGTTCGTCTTCCTGATCGGGCCCTCCGGGTCCGGCAAGTCGACGTTCCTGCGCCTCCTCCTGCGCGAGGAGGTCCCCACCAAGGGCCGGGTCTTCGTGTCCAACTTCGACGTGGCCAAGATGGCCCGCCGCAGGGTCCCCCGCCTGCGGCAGACCATCGGGTGCGTCTTCCAGGACTTCCGCCTGCTCGGCAACAAGACCGTCGCGGAGAACGTCGCGTTCGCGCTCGAGGTCATCGGCAAGCCGAAGCACACCATCAAGAAGGTGGTGCCGGAGGTCCTCGAGCTGGTCGGGCTGGAAGGGAAGGCCGACCGCATGCCCCACGAGCTCTCCGGTGGTGAGCAGCAGCGGGTGGCGATCGCCCGCGCGTTCGTGAACCGGCCGCTCGTGCTGCTGGCCGACGAGCCCACCGGGAACCTCGACCCCGACACCAGCCAGGACATCATGCTGCTGCTGGAGCGGATCAACCGCACCGGCACCACCGTCCTGATGGCCACCCACGACCACTCCATCGTGGACTCCATGCGGCGCCGGGTCGTCGAGCTCCAGCTCGGCAAGGTGATCCGCGACGACGCCCGGGGCGTGTACGGCGTCGGCCGCTGAGTCACCCCGAACCCCCCGCCTGCCCCCGACCTGAGGAACCACCCCCCGATGCGTGCCAGTTTCGTGTTCAGCGAGGTCTTCACCGGCCTGCGCCGCAACATCACGATGACCATCGCGATGATCATCACCACGGCCATCTCGCTCGGCATGCTCGGCGGCGGCCTGCTGATCGTGCGGACCATCGACAAGATGCAGGTCAACTACATGGCCGACGTCGAGGTCTCGCTCTACCTGACCCAGGACGTCAGCGCCAACGACAAGACCTGCACCCAGGACCCGTGCCGCGGGCTGCTGGCCGACCTGAACAGCAACCCGGCCGTCGACTCCGTCGTGTTCGAAAACCGCGACCAGGCCTACGAGCGGTTCAAGAAGCTCTTCCAGGACAACCCGATCCTGGTGCAGTCCGCCCGCCCCGAGGCGCTGCCCGCATCGCTGCAGGTCAAGCTCAAGGACCCGAGCCGCAGCGACGTCATCACCCAGGAGTACGGCACCCGGCCCGGCGTGTCCCGCGTCGACGACCAGAAGCAGTTCCTCGACCGGTTCTTCGGCGTGCTCGGCGGCGTCCGCGACGGCACCTTCGTCATCGCGCTCATCCAGGCACTCGCCGCGCTGCTGCTGATCTCCAACACGGTGCAGATCTCCGCGTTCACGCGGCGCACCGAGGTCGGCATCATGCGGCTCGTCGGCGCCACCCGCTGGTACACACAGCTGCCGTTCCTCCTGGAAGCGGTGGTCACCGGCGTCATCGGCTGGGCGATCGCGGTCGGCGGCCTGATCGCTGCGAAGTTCGCGTTCATCGACCGCATCCTGTCCGTCACCGGCGGCATCATCCCGAACATCCAGGTGCTCGACGTGATCGTGGTGGCGCCGTGGCTGCTGCTCGCGTCGATCATCATCTCGGCCACCACCGGGTACCTGACGCTGCGGCTCTACGTGCGGCATTAACGCCGTGCTCCAGCCGGGACGTGTGGGATAACCTGGAACTATGCCCAAAGAACGAGGCTCCAAGGTGATCGCGTCGAACCGCCGCGCGCGGCACGACTACGCGGTGCTGGACACCTATGAGGCCGGGATCGCGCTGGTGGGCACCGAGGTGAAGAGCCTGCGCGCGGGCCGCGCCTCGCTGGTCGACGCGTTCGCCACGGTCGACGACGGTGAGGTGTGGCTGCGCAACCTCCACATCCCCGAGTACGAGCACGGCACGTGGACCAACCACGAGTCGCGGCGCAAGCGGAAGCTGCTGCTGCACCGCGGCGAGATCGAGAAGCTGATCGGCAAGACCAAGGAGGGCGGGCTCTCGCTCGTCCCGCTGTCCATGTACTTCAAGGACGGCAAGGTCAAGGTCGAGCTCGCCCTCGCCAAGGGCAAGAAGGCCTACGACAAGCGCCAGGACCTGGCCAAGCGCGACGCCCAGCGCGAGATCAGCCGCGCCGTGGGCAGGGCGTTGAAGGGCCGCCGCTAGGTGGGGCCGGAGCGCGACGAGGACATCCGGGACTGGGTGCGCGGCCTCGGCCTGGACGGTCTCGTCGACCTGCACCTGCACTTCCTGCCGGAACGGATGCTCGTCAAGGTCTGGGCCTACTTCGACCGGATCGGTGAGCGCACGGGCTACGAGTGGCCCATCCAGTACCGGGTGGCCGAGGACGAGCGGGTCGCGTTGCTCGAATCGTTCGGGGTGCTGCGGTACGCGCCGCTGGCCTACCCGCACAAGCCCGGCATGGCCGAGTGGCTCAACGGCTGGCTGCGCGAGTTCGCCGAACGCGTCCCGGCCGCGGTGCCCACCGCGACGCTCTACCCGGAACCGTCGGCGGCCACCTACGTCGTCGAGGCGCTGCAGGCCGGCGCCCGCTGCTTCAAGGCGCACGTCCAGGTCGGCGCCTACGACCCGCGGGACGAGCTGCTCGACCCCGCGTGGGGTGCGCTCGCCGAGGCCGGGGTGCCCGTCGTCGTGCACGCCGGGCACGGGCCCGAGCGCGGCCCGCACACCGGGCTCGACGTGTTCGGCGAGGTGCTCGCCCGGCACCCGCGGCTGACCGCGGTGCTCGCGCACGCGGGGATGCCCGAGTACGCCGAGGCGCTCGCGCTGGTCGAGCGGTACCCGCGCGTGCACCTGGACACCACGATGGTCGGCGTCCCGTTCACCGAGGCGCTGATGCCGCTGCCGCCGGACTGGACGAGCCGGCTGGCGGACATCGCCGACCGGGTCGTGCTCGGCACCGACTTCCCGAACATCCCCTACTCCTACGCCACACAGCTGCGGGCGGTCGCCGGCTGGGCTGCCGACGACCGCCTCGGGGACGACTTCCTGCGGGCCGTCCTGCACGACACCCCGGCGAAGCTGCTCAACCTCTGACGGCGACCCGCACCGGCTTCCCCGCCAGCAGCAGCCCGGCCAGCACCAGCGCCACCCACGGCACGGGACCGGCGAGCATCCCGGCGTCCAGCGGCGTGGTGAACCCCTTCGCGGCCAGGCCGAGCAGCCCGGCGGACGCGAGCACGGCAGCGGCGGCGAGCTGTCCGGCCGGGACGCCGCCCGCGGGGCTGGGCCGGGTTTCGAAGCGCCCGAACGCCTTCAGCAGACCGGCCAGCACGACTCCCGCCGCGCCGACCCACAGCGGGGCGACGGCGAACCAGTCCACGCTGCCGGGTTCCGGTGTGGCGTAACCGAAGCCCAGCACGGCGATTCCGGCGACGACGACCAGCGCGGGCATGTGCCACAGGTACATGCTCATGAACCGCGGCCCGCTCCAGCGCAGCACGGCGGCGACGGCGGGGCGCTCGGCGAGCGTGGCCAGCGTGGGCTTGAGCGCCAGCCAGAACCCGGCCTGCCCGACGGCGAGGCTCATCAGCACCGCGGTCGGCGGGCTCATGTTGGACACCGGCGCGCCCGGCATGCCGATCATGCTCGCCGGGTACGGGCCGAACGCGACGGCCAGCGCGGTGACCCCGAACCCGGCCACGGCGAGCGCGGCCGCGCCACGACGGGTCAGCGTGCCGAGCCTGCCCTCGGCATAGGAGAAGCCGAGCTGGTGCACCGCGAGCCAGACGAACACCGCGTTGGCGTAACCGAGCGGGCCGAACACCTCGAACCGTCCGAAGTCGACGATCACCGCGAGCCCGGTGAGCACCAGCGGCACACGCAGTCCCCAGCGGCGGTGCGCGGCCAGCATGAGCGGCGTCGCGGCCACGGTGATCAGGTAGACGGCGAGGAACCACAGCAGCTGCCCGGCGATCGCGCCGGCGATCTGCACCGGCTGCTCCGGCGCGCCGAGGTCGCGCAGCAGGTCCGGCGCCAGCAGCCACACCGCGAACAGCGGCAGGACCGGGACCAGCAGGCGCTTGAGCCGCGTGGACAGCCAGTCGCGCGTGGACGCGGCGCGGCGCAGCGACATCAGGTTGGCCGCGCCACCGGCGAAGAAGACCATCGGCATGACCTGGGACAGCCAGGTCAGCGCCCACCAGCCCGGGGTGGTCAAGGCGTTGCCGGTCGCGAGACGGCCGTGGTCGTAGCTGAGCACGGGCATCAGCCAGTGCTGCCCGATGACGGCGAGGATCGCGGTCGCGCGGACCACGTCGAGGAAGGTGTCGCGGGCTCCCGCCGGGGCCTGCCGCAGGCTTGTTCGCATGCGTTCAGCCTGGTCGGAACGGGTGCCGGGCACAGCCGGGCAGACCGCCGTCTTCGGGCGGGGGACAGGTGCAGGACCGTGGTGGGGTCCGCCCTACCTACAGCTCGCGAGCCTCGTCGACCTCGGAGGCGGGCAGGCCGCAGAGCCGGTACTCCCAACCGGCCTCCGGGGAGAACCCGAGCTGGTAGAAGGTCTCGATCTTGGGGCCCTCGTGCAGGTGGACGTGCCGCATGACCGTGCCGCTCACCGGGTCGTCGAGCGTCTGGACCCGGCCGTCGAGTGGGCCACCGAAGAACCGGACGTTCTCTTCGGTCATGGGGCCCTCCTCGTGCGGGGAAACGATGTCAACGTCCGCCCATGGTAGGTGAGCGGTGGACCGGGCGCCGCCGTCAGAACGGGTGAGGAGCGATTCACCACACCGGACGGACGGTGACCCTCCGGTGTCGCGCCATATCGTCCGCGAACGCCGACAACCCTTGGTGCATCCGGGCGAAATCGCCGGCGCCGATCAGGTGCACCCACCGTTCTTCGGCTGCCCGCGAGTGCGCCACCACCCGGTCGACGCACCGACGGCCGCGCGGCGTCAGGACGACCAGCCTGCTGCGCCGGTCGGTCGGGTGCGGCCGGCGTTCGACGTACCCGCGGGTGATCAGTTCGTCGACGAGCTGCACGGCGGCCTGCTTGGTGACGCCGAGGTGCTCGCCGAGCTCGACGGCCGTGGCGGGGCGGTGCGACAGGAAGTGGAACACGAAGCCGTGCGCCGGGCGGACGTCGTCGAACCCCTCGGCGGCGAGGTGCTCGTGGATCTCGTCCATCAGCGCGCGGAAGGTCAGCGCGAGCAGTCCCGGCATGTCGCCAGCGGTCATGGTCAAGCTCCTTGACTAGATGGTCAAGCTGCTTTACCTTAAAACTGGTAAACCTGCTTGACTACTTGGAGGTCGGAAATGCCTGTCGCGACGTTGGCGGAGGCGCCCCGGTTCGAGCGCGGCGGTGCGGTGTTCCGCCCGCTGGCCGTGCCCAGCCGCGGGTCCGCCGAGCTGGCGGTCTGGCTGCTGGAGCTCGAGCCGGAGCTGACCGGCGAGGAGCACTCGGTGAGCCGCGAGGAGGTGTTCGTGCTGCAGTCCGGGGTGCTCGAACTGACGCTCGGCGGCGAAGTCCACCGGCTCGCCCCCGGCGACGCGGTGATCGTGCCCCCGGACACCCTGTTCCGGCTGGACAACCCCGGCACGGAGCCGGCGCGGGCCACGGTCTGCACGTCGGCCGGAATGGTCGGAACGGTGGGCGGCGCCACGATCGTGCCGCCCTGGACGCGCTAGTTGTTGTGACCCCCGTGGAACGGGCCACTCCGAGCTGTTCAGCGATCCGCGCCGGCGGCCACCCCGCCTGACAACGCTGCACGATCAACTGCCGGGCATACACCGTGGTCCGTGCGTTAGCGTGACCCATCGAGGACCTCCAGGGCTGGTAGTGGATGCGTCGCAGCACCCACTCCGCCCGGAGGCCCTCCCCACAATCAACCCGACACGCCGTCCACGACCTCACCAGTCACAACAGCTAGGGGCGGCCGAGGTAGGTGAGGACCGCGCGGACCCGGCGGTGCTCCTCCGCGCTGGCCTCCAGCCCGAGCTTGGCGAAGATGTTGCCGATGTGCTTCTCCACGGCGCCGTGCGAGACGACCAGCGACGCGGCGATCGCGGAGTTGGACAGGCCCTGCGCCATCAGCCCGAGCACCTCGGACTCCCGCGCCGTCAGCGCGTCCAGCGGGTTCTTCCGTCCACGGGCCATGACCTGCGCGATCACCTCCGGATCGATGGCCGTGCCGCCCCGTGCGACACGGCGGACCGCGTCGAGGAAGTCGGCCACGTCGGCCACGCGTTCCTTCAGCAGGTAGCCGACGCCGCCTGCCCCGCCGGACAGCAGCTCGACCGCGTAGCTCTCCTCGACGTACTGCGAAAGCACCAGCACCGGCAGGCCCGGCACCGCCTCGCGCGCCGCCAGCGCGGCGCGCAAGCCCTCGTCGGTGAACGTCGGCGGCATCCGGACGTCGACGATCGCCAGGTCCGGCCGGTGCTCGGTGACCGCGCCGACCAGCTCGTCGCCGCGGTCGACCGCGGCGACCGTCTCGATTCCCTCGTCGGCGAGCAACCGCTCGACCCCGGCACGCAGCAGGACCGCGTCCTCGGCGATCACCACACGCATTCCGCCAACCCCCAGTTCGTGAGTGAATTCGCCCTATTCACTCACGAACCGGGTCACCAGGTACACGGCAGGTCGGCTCGCACCACCGTCGGCCCACCCTCGGGGCTCACCACCGTCATCACGCCGTCGATGGTGGCGGCCCGGTCGGCCAGCCCGGCCAGCCCGCCGCCGGGGCGCACCTCCGCGCCGCCGTGCCCGTTGTCGGTGATCTCGATGATCACCTTGTCGTTCGTGCGCCAGGCCTTGACCTGCGCTTCCGTCGCGCCGGAATGCTTGGCGACGTTGGTGAGCGTCTCCCCGGCGATGAAGTACGCGGTGGTCTCCACCGCGGCCGGCGGGCGCGGCTCGATGTCGACCGAGACCTCCACCGGGATCGGCGTCTTGGCCGCCAGCGCGGACAACGCCGCGTCGAGGCCGCGGTCGCCGAGCACCGCCGGGTAGATGCCGCGGGCGAGGTCCCGCAGCTCCGACACCGCGAGCTTGGCGTCGGTGTGCGCCTCCTCGATCAGCGCGCGGACCGCGTCCGGTTCCTTGTCCAGCTTGTTCTTGACCCGGCCCAGGTTCAATGCGACCGCGACCAGCCGCTGCTGCGCACCGTCGTGCAGGTCCCGCTCGATCCGGCGGCGCTCGGCCTCGGCGGCGTCCACCCCGCGCGCCCGCGAGGCCTGCAGCTGCTGCGCCTTCACGCGCAGCCGTTCCGCGCGGTTCGGTCCCAGCAGCGCGATGGCCAGCGAACCGTGCACCCAGCCGATCCACGGCGCGACCCAGATCGCCATCGGCACCAGCACGATCGACGCGAGGCCGACCGCGAACTCGACCACGCTCAGCGGGAACGCGATCAGCAGGTAGGCGAGGTCCCGCCACGTCGTGCTGTCCACCAGGCGCATCCGCCACCGGCGCAGCACCCCGCCCTCGACCGGCGCGCGGTCGGCGGGCGGCAGGGGAGTGCCCAGCATCCGGCGCACCCAGCGGCGCTCCAGGTCACCGAAACCACGCACCATGCTCGTGGTCCACAAGAGGATCGGGATGCCGACCCAGATCACCGTCGTCGCGATCCCCACCAGGCTGAGCGTCACGACCAGCACGAACTGGACCAGGCGCAACGCGAAGGAGGAGATCATGTACGCGATCGACTTGGCGGCCCCCGGACGCGGCTGCTCGATCGGCCCGTGCTCACCGGCCACGACGCTCATCATGCCACCGCACCAGGGCGCTCGGTGTCCGATTCGACGAGCCTGCGGGCCCGCGGCCCCGGACCGAGCATGGCCCGGGCGAACAGCGCGTGAGCCGTGCCCATGCCGCGGGTCAGCGCGATCGCGCACGCCAGGACGATCAACCCCAGCGCGGCCCACGGCAGCGCGTCGACCGGCGAATCCACCACTATCCAGCGCTCGTCGAAGGCCGGGAAGAAGTAGGCGCCACCAGGCAGGTAGGTGCAGTAGAACGGCAACGTCGTCGCCGCGAGCCCGACCGACCAGAAGGCGACCACGGTCGTGAACTCGGCGATCCCGAGCGGCAGCAGCAGCACCAGGTAGAGGACGTCCCGCCAGGTCGCGCCGTCGGTCAGCCGCGCACGCCAGCGAGCCTTCAGTCCGAACTCCGGCAGCGGCTTGTACGGCGTCACGATGTAGGCGCCCAGCATCCGGTACACCCTGGCGCGCTCGAACCGGCCGGCCGCGCGGGCGATCAACACCCCGGCGGCCAGCACCGGCAGCCCCACCCACACGATCGCGGTGCCCAGGCCGACCGTGAACAACGTCACCATCAACGCGAATCCGGCCACACCCAGCGGCAGGTTGCACAGCAGGTACCCCAGCGCGCCGAGCACCGGAGGGCGCGGCCGCGTGCCGTCCAGCGCGGAATACGTCGGCCCCATGATCCGTTCCTCTCTCTGCAACACGGGACCAGCATCGCGAGGTTCCCGCTGGTGAGCCATGGGGCGCGCGGGCGTCACCGGGGTAGGGACAACCCCACCGGTGCGGAACAAACCCGGTTGCCGGGGGCGTTATGCTGGTAACGGAACACCATCAAGGGGGTGAACGGTTTCGACTCTGGACGTTGAGTCAAGGGAAGCGTGCCGGTGCAGGCGAGAGACCACCGTTAAGCGTCGTCGTAACCAAATAAGCGCCAAGACTAATAGTCAGCGCGACTTCGCCCTCGCTGCCTGAGCGAGTGCGAGTCTGTCGGCCCGGGAGCGCCTCCGTCCCGGTAGCCGGCATCAGCTAGGAGGCTCACCTTCCGGACCCGGCCGCGGGGACCGGAAGGGAAAACCACAGCGGCTGGGCCCGTCACACCGGCTTGTTCGCGTGACCGGTGGGGCCGAGTAGAGGCACAGCGAACTGCGCACGGAGAAGCCTAGGCAAGGCGCCAGAGGACCCGGGTTCAATTCCCGGCACCTCCACTCGGCCGAAGGCCGAGGTCTGCTCGCGGAGAACGCTCGCAGGCCTCGGCCTTCGTCGTTTTCTCTGGGGGTCGAACCCCCAGGCCCCCGCCAGGAGGGCTTCGCCCCCTGGACCCCCATCTGCCGTGGTTGCGTCGGGTGGGTGAGTTCCGGTGGTGGTTGGGGCGCTTCGCTGCTGGCTTCGCCAGGGGCGCTTCGCTGTGGGTGCGTTGGGCGTTCCGAAATTGGGATTGGGTCTGGTGAGAAGCGTCGCCTGTTGAGGCGCGCGGTGTCAGGTGGGTGGGGGTTTGCCGCCTACCTGGCGCGTCAGTGCGGCTGCTGTCGCGGCGGCTTCCTGGGCCAGGTCGGGCCAGGTTCGCGTGCACCCGGTTTCACAGACGTGCCGGAACGTCACCGCCACGGACGCCAGCGGGCGCCCGTTGTGGTCGAACACCGCGTGCGCCACCGAGGCGAAATCGGCCGTCACCTGGCCGTCCTCCACCGCCCAGCCGCGTGACCGCACCGCGGCCAGCGCCTGCCGCAGTTCGGCGGGCGACGTCGGGCCCCGGCCGGTCCGCGTGACGAACGAGCGCGGGTACAGCGCCCGGACGTGCGCGTGCGGCAGGTGAGCCAGCAACACCAGGCCGCTCGCCGGCAGGTGCGCCGGCAACCGGACACCCACATCGGTCACCAGCGTCTCCGGCGCGGACGGCCTTTCCTTCACCAGGTACAGCAGCTCGTTCCCGTGCAGCACCCCCAGCTGCGCGGTGTGCCCCACCCGATCGGCCAGTTTCCGCAACAACGGCGCCGCCAGCCGCTCCAGCGGGTCGTGCCGCAGGTACGCCGAACCCAGCTCGAACGCGGCGATCCCCAGCCCGTACCGGCGCTCGGCCGCCAGGTGCACCACGAAACCCGCGGCCTCCAGCTCCGCCAGCAGGTGGTACGTCGTCGACCGCGGCAGGTCCAGCTCCCGCGCGATCGCGGCGGCCGAGATCGGCCCCGGCCGCGCCGCCAGGACCCGCAACACCGCCAGACCACGGCGCAGAGCGGGGACATCCGTCATCTGTCTGGGATACCAGACACAACCACCCCGCGGGGACCACCGGCCACCCCCGCGGCGGAGTGCAATGACGGCATGAGCACAGTGCGGTTGGACTCCGGACCACTCGACCGGCAGCAGGTCGTCGCCGTCGCGCGGCACGGCGCCAAGGTCGAGCTCACCGACGAGGTCCGCAAGACCCTCGGCGAGACCCGCCGCCACATCGACGCCCTCGCCGACGCCGACCAGCCGACCTACGGCATCTCCACCGGCTTCGGCGCGCTCGCGATCCGGCACATCCCGCCCGACCGCCGCACCGCCCTGCAACGCTCCCTGATCCGCTCGCACGCCGCCGGCACCGGCCCCGCCGTCGAGGCGGAGGTCGTGCGCGCCCTCATGCTGCTGCGCCTGCGCACCCTCGCCTCCGGGCACACCGGCGTCCGCCCGGCGACCGCGGACGCGCTGGCCGCGATGCTCAACGCCGGCATCGTCCCGGTCGTCCACGAGTACGGCTCGCTCGGCTGCTCGGGCGACCTCGCGCCGCTCGCGGCCGTCGCACTGGCGATGATGGGCGAGGGCGAGGTGCTCGACGGCCGTCCCGCCGCGCAGGCCCTCGCCGAGGCCGGGATCGCGCCCGTGACCCTCGCCGAGAAGGAGGGACTGGCCCTCACCAACGGCACCGACGGGATGCTCGGCATGCTCGTCCTCGCCCTGGACGACCTGAACCGCCTGCTCGACACCTCCGACCTCACGGCCGCGATGAGCGTCGAGGCACTCCTCGGCACCGACCGGGCGTTCGCGGCCGACCTGCAGGAGCTGCGCCCGCACCCCGGGCAGGCCCGCTCCGCGCGCCGGATGTTCGCCGCGCTCGCGGATTCGGAGATCGTCGCCAGCCATCGCGGACCGGAGTGCACCCGCGTGCAGGACGCCTACTCGCTGCGCTGCGCGCCCCAGGTCCACGGAGCGGCCAGGGACACCGTCGCGCACGCCGAACTGGTCGCCGACCGGGAACTCGCCGCCGCCATCGACAACCCGGTCGTCCTCGCCGACGGCCGGGTCGAGTCGAACGGCAACTTCCACGGCGCGCCGCTGGCCTACGTGCTGGACTTCCTCGCCATCCCGCTCGCCGACGTCGCGAGCATCGCCGAGCGCCGCACCGACCGGATGCTCGACGTGTCGCGCTCGCACGGTCTGCCCGCGTTCCTCGCCGACGACCCGGGTGTCGACTCCGGCCACATGATCGCCCAGTACACGCAGGCCGCGATCGTGAGCGAGCTGAAGCGGCTGGCCGTCCCGGCGTCGGTCGATTCGATCCCCAGCAGCGCCATGCAGGAGGACCACGTCTCGATGGGCTGGTCAGCGGCGCGGAAACTGCGCCGCGCGGTCGACGGGCTGACCTCGGTGCTGGCGATCGAACTGCTGACCGCCGCCCGCGCGCTCGACTTCCGCGCGCCCCTGCGCCCCGCGCCGGTCACCGCCGCGGTGCGCGACCTGCTCCGGGAACGCGTCGCCCCGCCGGGACCGGACCGCCACCTCGCCCCGGAAATCGCGGCAGCCGAGGAACTCGTCCGTTCGGGAGCCGCCCTCACCGCACTGGAGGAAGCATGAGCCGCACCGTCCGGGCCGCCCGCGGAACCACGCGGACGGCCAAGAACTGGCAGACCGAAGCCGCGCTGCGGATGCTGCACAACAACCTCGACCCCGAGGTCGCCGAGCGCCCGCAGGACCTGGTCGTCTACGGCGGCACCGGCAAGGCCGCCCGCGACTGGGCGAGCTTCGACGCGATCACCCGCTGCCTCACCGGGCTCGAGCAGGACGAGACCCTGCTGGTGCAGTCCGGCAAGCCGGTGGGCGTGTTCCGCACGCACGAGTGGGCCCCTCGCGTGCTGATCGCGAACTCGAACCTGGTCGGGGACTGGGCGACCTGGCCCGAGTTCCGGCGGCTGGAGAAGCTCGGCCTGACGATGTACGGGCAGATGACCGCCGGGTCCTGGATCTACATCGGCACGCAGGGCATCCTGCAGGGCACCTACGAAACGTTCGCCGCCGTGGCGGAGAAACGGTTCGGCGGCACGCTGCGCGGCACGCTCACCGTGACCGCCGGGCTGGGCGGCATGGGCGGCGCGCAACCGCTCGCGATCACCATGAACGGTGGCGCCGCGCTGGTCGTCGAATGCGACGCGGCCCGAGCCCGCCGCCGCCTGGAGACCCGGTACCTCGACGAGCTCGCGTCCGATGTGGACGACGCGGTGCGCCGGGTCACCGAGGCGAAGAAGGCCGGCGAGGCCGTGTCGGTCGGCGTGATCGGCAACGCCGCCGAGGTGCTGCCCGAGCTGCTGCGCCGCGGGCTCGAGGCGGACATCGTGACCGACCAGACCTCCGCGCACGACCCCCTCGCCTACCTGCCGAGGGGCGTCGACGTCGCCGACTGGCACGACTACGCGTCCGCGAAGCCCGACGAGTTCACCGACCGCTCCCGCGAGTCGATGGCCGAGCACGTGGGCGCGATGCTCGGTTTCCTGGACGCCGGTGCTGAAGTGTTCGACTACGGCAACTCCTTACGTGGTGAGGCGAAACTCGGCGGTTGCGAGCGGGCCTTCGACTACCCGGGTTTCGTGCCCGCCTACATCCGTCCGTTGTTCTGTGAGGGCAAGGGACCGTTCCGCTGGGCCGCGCTCTCCGGCGACCCGGCCGACATCGCCGCGACCGACCGCGCCGTCCTCGACCTGTTCGGGGACAACGAGACCCTCACGCGGTGGATCCGGCTGGCCGGGGAACGCGTGGCGTACCAAGGGCTTCCGTCGCGCATCTGCTGGCTCGGCTACGGCGAACGGCACCTCGCCGGGCTGCGGTTCAACGAGATGGTGGCCTCCGGTGAGCTGAGCGCGCCGGTGGTGATCGGCCGCGACCACCTCGACGCCGGCAGCGTGGCCTCCCCGTACCGCGAGACCGAGGCGATGGCCGACGGCTCGGACGCCATCGCCGACTGGCCACTGCTCAACGCGTTGGTCAACACCGCCTCCGGCGCCAGCTGGGTGTCGTTGCACCACGGCGGGGGCGTCGGCATGGGCCGTTCGATCCACGCGGGGCAGGTGTGCGTGGCCGACGGCACTTCGCTGGCCGCGCAGAAGATCGAACGGGTGCTGACCAACGACCCCGGCATGGGTGTGATCCGGCATGTCGACGCCGGGTACGAGAGGGCGGCCGAGGTGGCGCGGGACCGTGGCGTGCGCGTGCCGATGCGGGAGGAGGCGTGAGCCTGCTCGACGATCTCGCGGATGTCGGCCGCGCCCCCGGCGGCGGATACGCCCGCCACGGGTTCGACCGCGCCGAGACCGAGATGCGGGAGTGGTTCCGGGAGCAGGCCGGGCGACGCGGCCTGGACGTCGAGACCGACCGCAACGGGAACCTGTGGGCGTGGTGGGGTGCGCCGGGACCGGACGCGCTGGTGACCGGCAGCCACCTCGACTCGGTGCCCGGCGGCGGCGCCTTCGACGGACCGCTCGGCGTGGTCAGCGCGCTCGCGGCCGTCTCCCGGTTGCAGGACAACGGGTTTCGCCCCGCACGCCCCTTCGCGGTGGTCGTCTTCGCCGAGGAGGAGGGCGGCCGGTTCGGCGTGCCCTGCCTCGGTTCACGGCTGCTGACCGGCGCCCTCGACCCGGACCGGGCACGGGCCCTGCGCGATCCGGACGGGACGACACTCGCCGAGGCTGCCGCGAGCGCGGGCGTGGATCCGCGGCACTTCGGGCGTGACGACATCGCACTCGGGCGCATCGGCACGTTCGTCGAACTGCACGTCGAGCAGGGGCGGGCGCTGGACGTGCCGGTGGGCGTCGGCAGCACGGTCCTGGAACACGGGCGGTGGCGGTTCTCGTTCACCGGACAAGGGAACCACGCGGGTACGACAATTCTGCGCGATCGCCGGGACCCGATGTTGCCGGCGGCGGAAACCGTGCTCGCGGCCCGTAAAATCGCGTCCACAATGGACGTTCGGGCGACAGTGGGCCGACTCGTGCCGCACCCGGGCGGGACGAACGTCATCCCGTCCACCGTGGACCTGTGGCTGGACGCACGGGGGAACAGCCGCGAAGTGGTGGCGGAGCTGACCGAGGCGGCACAGCGGGCCGCGGCCGCGGAAGGGTGCGCGGTCACCGTCATCGAAGAGTCCTACGGCGGCACCGTCACGTTCGACACCGCGCTGCGCGACCGCCTGACCGGCCTGCTGAACGCGCCCGAACTGCCCACCGGCGCGGGGCACGACGCCGCGATCCTCGCCGCGCACGCGCCGACCGCCATGCTCTACGTGCGCAACCCGACCGGGATCAGCCACGCGCCGGAGGAGTTCGCCGAGGACGCCGACGTCGAGGAGGGCGTGGTCGCGCTCACCCGGGTACTGGAGGCCTTGTCGACATGACGACCTTGTGGGCCGAACGTGCCTGGCTGCCGGACGGCATCGCTTCCGCGGTGCGCCTGCAGATCGCCGACGGTGTCTTCACCGAGGTCAGCCCCGGCGCGCCACGCGAGGGAAACATCCTGCCCGGACTCGTGCTACCCGGTTTCGCCAACGGGCACTCGCACGCGTTCCACCGGGCGTTGCGTGGCCGGACGCACCACGACCGCGGCACGTTCTGGACCTGGCGCGAGCGGATGTACGCCCTGGCCGAGCGGCTCGACCCGGACTCCTACTACCGGCTCGCCCGCGGCGTCTACGCCGAGATGGCGCTTGCCGGGTACACGGCCGTCGGCGAATTCCACTACCTGCACCACGCGCCGGGCGGGCGGCGCTACGCCGACCCGAACGCGATGGGCCACGCCCTGGTCCAGGCGGCCGAGGACGCGGGCATCCGGCTCACCTTGCTGGACGCCTGCTACCTCACCGGCGGCTTCGGGCGCGAGCTGTCGGGCGTGCAACTGCGGTTCGGCGACGGGGACGTCGACGGCTGGGCAACCCGCGTGGCCGCGCTGAAGCCGGACTCGGCGCTGGTGGCGGCGGCCGTGCACTCCGTACGGGCCGTCCCAGCCGAGCAGCTGCCGTTCTTCGCCGACTGGGACGGCCCGTTGCACGTCCACCTGTCGGAGCAACGCGCGGAGAACGCGGACTGCCGCGCGCACCACGGCTGCACGCCGGCCGAACTGCTCGACCGCGCCGGCGTCCTGGGCTCGCACACCGTCGCGGTGCACGGCACCCATCTGACGGACACGGACATCGGACTGCTGTCGCAGGTCTGCTTCTGCCCGACCACGGAACGCGACCTCGGCGACGGCATCGGCGAGGCGCGGCGCCTGGCGGACGCGGGCGTGCGGCTGAGCCTCGGCAGCGACAGCCAGGCCGTGATCGACCCGTTCGAGGAGCTGCGGGCACTCGAACTGCACGAACGGCTCACGTCGGAGGAGCGCGGGCGCTTCGGCGTCGCGGAACTGGTGGCCGCGGGCACCCGCCACTCCGCCCTCGGGCGTGACGGCGGACGGCTGGCCGTGGGGGAGCCCGCCGACCTGGTCGTGGTCGCGCTGGACTCGGTCCGCACGGCGGGAACGGAGCCGGCGGGCGCCGTCTTCGCCGCCTCGGCCGCCGATGTGACGGACGTCCTGGTCGGCGGCCGGTGGATCGTGCGGGACCGGGCGCACCAGCTGGTCGACCGCCCGGCGGCGGTGCTCGCCGAGGAGGTGGCGGCGCTGTGGCAGTCCTGATCACCGGCATCGGCGAGCTGACCACGAACGACGACGAACTCGGCACGCTCACCGGCGCCGCGATCGTCTTCGACGGGCCCGTCATCGCCTGGGTCGGCCCCGCCGCGGCCGCGCCGGATGCCGACGAGCGGATCGACGTCGAGGGCCGCGCCGCGTTGCCCGGCTGGGTCGACAGCCACACGCACCTCGTGTTCGCCGGCGACCGCACCGCCGAGTTCGAGGCCAGGATGGCCGGTCAGCCGTACTCCGCGGGCGGCATCGCGGTCACGGTGGACGCGACCCGCGCGGCGACCGACGCGGAACTGACCGCCAACCTGCGGCGGCACGTGTCCGAGGCCGTGCGCCAGGGCACGACCTGCCTGGAGACCAAGACCGGCTACGGGCTGACCGTGGCCGACGAGGTCCGCGCCGCCCGCATCGCCGCCGCGGCCGCCGACGAGGTCACCTTCCTCGGCGCCCACCTGGTGCCCCCCCGGCGCCGACGCGGAGTCCTATGTGGATCTTGTCTGCGGGGAGATGCTGGACTCCGTGGCGGGCTCGGTGCGCTGGGTGGACGTGTTCTGCGAGACGGGCGCGTTCGACGAGGCCCAGTCGGAGCGGGTCCTGCGCGCCGCCGCGCGGCACGGCCTCGGCCTGCGGGTGCACGGCAACCAGCTCGGCCCTGGGCCGGGCGTGCGGCTCGCGGTCCGGATGGGTGCGGCCAGCGTCGACCATTGCTCCCATTTGTCCGACTCGGACGTCGAGGCGCTCGCGTCGTCGGACACCGTCGCGACCCTGCTGCCCGCCTGCGACCTGTCCACCCGTCAACCGCTCGCGCCTGCCCGCAGGCTGCTCGACGCGGGAGTGACGGTGGCGTTGGCCACCAACGCGAATCCGGGCAGTTCGTACACCACGTCGATGGGCTTCTGCGTGGCGACCGCTGTCCTGCAGATGGGCATGTCCGTGGCGGAGGCAGTACGCGCGGCGACCCTCGGCGGCGCGAAGGCCCTGCGCCGGACCGATGTCGGCGTACTCCGCCCGGGCGCGCGGGCGGATCTGCACGTGCTCGACGCGCCATCCCGGACACACCTCGCATATCGCCCAGGGGTGCCCTTGACGTGGCGTGTGTGGCGCCAGGGAACGCCTGCGGCGTAAGGAGAATCACTTCGTGAACCGCGTTCACCACAAGTTCATCGGCCGAGCGGAGTAGCCCGTCACCCGAAAGGTACCGTGGGAGGTGTGGACCTCTCGCTGATCGTCCTGGTGGTCATCGTCGCCGCATTGGCCTTCGACTTCACCAACGGTTTCCACGACACCGCCAACGCCATGGCCACCTCCATCGCGACCGGCGCCTTGAAACCCAAGGTCGCGGTCACGATCTCCGCCATCCTCAACCTGATCGGCGCGTTCCTGTCCGTCGAGGTGGCCAAGACCATCTCCGGTGGGATCGTCGACGACACCAAGGTCACCCCCGTGGTCGTCTTCGCCGGACTTGTCGGCGCGATCCTGTGGAACCTCGTGACCTGGCTGGTCGGCCTGCCGTCCAGCTCCTCGCACGCACTGTTCGGCGGCCTGATCGGCGCCACCTGGGTCGCTTCCGGGGCCGACGCGGTGCGCTTCGCCCAGGTCGTGCAGAAGGTCCTGATCCCCGCGGTGGCCTCGCCGCTGGTGGCCGGGCTGGTCGCGGTCGTCGGCACCTACCTCGTCTACCGGATCACCGCGAAGGTGCGGCAGGACGTGGTGGGCAAGTCGTTCAAGCGTGCGCAGGTGCTGTCGGCGTCGCTGGTCTCGCTCGCGCACGGCACGAACGACGCGCAGAAGACGATGGGTGTCATCACGCTCACCCTGATCTCCTCCGGCGCGCTGGCCGCCGGGTCCGGGCCGCCGCTGTGGGTCGTGCTCAGCGCCGGGCTGGCGATCGCGCTGGGCACCTACATGGGTGGCTGGCGGATCATCCACACGATGGGCCGCAAGATCACCGACGTGCAGACGCCGCAGGGGTTCGCCGCCGAGACCAGCGCGGCTGCCACGATCCTGGCGTCCTCGCACCTCGGGTTCGCGCTGTCCACCACCCACGTCTGCTCGGGCGGCATCATCGGGTCCGGCGTCGGACGACGGCTGGCCGAGGTCCGCTGGAGCGTCGCGGGCCGGATGGCGCTGGCGTGGCTGCTGACCCTGCCCGCCGCGGCCGCGGTCGGCGCGGTCGCGGCGAAGGTCGCGACCCTGGGCACCGTCGGCACGGTGGTCGTCGGCCTGGTGCTGGTCGCCGCGGCGCTGGGCATCTGGCTCTGGTCGCGGCGCAACCCGGTGACGCCGCAGTCCGTGGCCGAGCCCGAGCAAGCCGTTCCCGTGGCGGTCTGAGGAGGCATTCCGTGCACATCGACTGGGCTGCCCTCGGCAGCGTGTTCGTGACGGCGCTGGCGGCGGTGGCCGTGGTGACCGGGCTGTTCGCGGTCGGCGTCCGCGGTGTCGCCGCCCGCGCCGACGCCAGGGAGACGGGGGAGAGCGGCACGGCGGGCGCGGTGACGGCGGGCGTGTGCTTCGCCGCGTGCGCGGCCGTCGTGCTCTACGGCATCTACCTCATCGTCGCGGCGTGAGCGAGCACGTTCACCACTGAGCCGCTGGGATCGGCCACGAAGAAACGCCGCACGCCCCACGCCTCGTCGGTGAGCGGGTAGACGACGCGCAGGCCCCGGGCGACGGCTTCGGCGTGGGCCGCGTCGACGGCGTCCGGAGCTCCCACGTCGACGCCGAACCGCGGTTCGGGTGACCCGGGCCGCTGGACGATGACCTGCGCCGCCGGGTTGCCGGGCGAGCGCAGGTTGAGCACCGGGTCCTCCATGGCCACTTCGAGACCGAGGACGCCGACGTAGAAGTCCCGCACTCCAGCGGGGTCCGTGGTGGTCAGGTAAGGCACTATTCGCTGGATCATGCCGTCCATGGTGGCGCCAGCGGCGGGCCGCCGGCTTGGACGAATGGGAACGGTCAGCGCAGGTGTTCCGGCAGCGCGGCCAGCCGCTCCGGCGGCAGCAGGTCGCGCACCTTGGTGATCCTCGCCGGGTCGTCGAGCAGCGCGGCGACCTCGGGCAGCGCGGCGTCCGGGATGAACTCCAGGCTGGTCACGATCGTCGCGTCCGGCAGGTGGTCGACGAACCGCGCGATGGTGATCCAGTCCCGCCGCCTGCTCAGCTCGCGCGCGACCGCGACGACCACCCCCGCCGGCAGCTTCGCGATGATCCCGCGCGCCCGCCGCGGGTCCAGCTCGGCGGCCACGTCGGCGAGGAACGCCGGGGACAGCCGCCCGGCGATCTCCGCCCCGCGGGAGGCTTCGACCAGGCCCGCGATGCGCGCGGCGAGCAACGGCCCGAACACCCGCTCGGCCATCTTCGCCAGCACCGGGATGGGCAGCAGCTTGCTCGCGCCTGCCATCCGCTCCAGCACGCCCAGGTGCGCGTCGAACAACACCGTGGTGGCGCGTTCCCGCAGCTCACGGAGGTCCTCGACGGGCACGTCGGCGAGGTAGCCGAGGCGTTCCGCGCTTACTCCGAGCACGCGGGCGAGCTTGCGGATCTCCGCTTCCTGGGGCGTCACAGGCCGACGGCCTTCCGGACGGCGGGCCGCAGCAGGGCGGGCACGAACTTCAGCGCGTCGTTGCCCGCCTTGGCCAGCGCCGCCGCCTGACGGCGCCGGGCGGAGCGCACGGCGTCGGCTAGGTCCTGCTGGTGGGCCGGGTCCAGCGCGGCGACGCCCGCGGGCGGTTCGGCGCCGAGCTGTTCGGCCAGGGTGCGTTCGGCCATGCCGATCATCATGCCTAATGTCGCGGCATGACACAGGACATCGAAACGTCACGGCTCACCGTCAACGGCCTGAACGCCTACCTCGCGCGGCCCGCGGGCGGCAGTGAGTCCGGGATGCTGCTGCTGCCGATGGTCACCGGCATCGGCGAGCAGTTGCGCGAGTGGGCCGAGGCGATCGCCGCGATCGGCGTCACGGCGCTGGTGTGGGACCCGTTCCACGGCCCGAGCAGCGACGACACGTCGATGCCGGACCTGCTGGCGAAGATGCCCGAACTCGACGACGCGGTCGCGCTGGACGAGCAGACACAGCTGCTGGACCACCTCCTCGGCGAGCTGGGCTGCGCCAAGGCGGGCGTCATCGGGTGGTGTCTCGGCGGGCGGTTCGCGTTGATCCTGGGTGGCCGGGATCACCGCGTGGCGAACGTGGTGGCGTACCACCCGACGGTGCCGGGAGAGACGCCGCCGAACCACACGATGGACGCGATCGCGCACGCCGGGCTGATCAAGGCGCCGGTGATGACGATGTACCCCACGGCCGACGAACTGGTCCCCCGGTCGCGCTTCGACGAGCTGCAATCGGCGTTGCAGGCGCGGGAAACCGGTCCGAGCCTGATCCACGTGTACCCGGCCGCCGAGCACGGCTTCGCCAACAAGACGCGGCACGGGGAGCCGGTCAACGCGGAGGCGTTCGCGATCTCGTGGCCGCAGGTCCTCGAATTCATCCGTGTGACGACAAAAACCTGTCTTTAGACAGATACCGTCCCTCCACCTTGGTCGGTACCGTTCCCTCTCGTGGGGAGATTCTGGGGAAGAACAGCGGAAGTGCTGGCCGGGGCGCCGGTCGTCGCCTTGCTGCTGTACGAGAGCAGGCACAACGCCCAGCCGTGGGAGCTGATCGGCGGGTTGGTGGCGATCGTGGTCGCGGTCGCCGCCACCCGGCGCAGCCCGTGGCTGTCGCTGACCGCCGCGGTGGCGTCGAGTCTCGCCATGATGTTCAGCTTCGGCGGCCGGGTTCCGGTGTGGCCGGTGCTGCTCATGGTGCCGTTCGCCTGCCTGGCCGGACGGCGGATGGAGTCGGTGCGCCCCGCGCTGGCGACGTTCCTGACGATCGGGGGCATCGGCGTCCCGCTGTCGCTCGCGATCGGCAGGCACGCCATGGCCGACTGGGGCGCGGTGATCGGCGTGATGCTGTTCGCCGCGGTGCTGCCGTGGCAGCTCGGCCGGTACATGCGTACGCGGGACGACCTGGTGCGGTCCGGGTGGCAGCGCGCGGAGGAACTGGAGCTGCGGCAACGGATCGTCGCGGAGGAGGCCCGGCTGCGCGAGCGGGCCCGCATCGCCAGCGACATGCATGACTCGCTGGGCCACGAACTGAGCCTGATCGCCCTGCGCGCGGCGGCGCTGGAGATGTCGGGAAGCGCGGAAGCCAAGGCACTGCGCGAAAGCGCCGCCGCGGCCACCGAGCGGTTGCGCGAGATCATCGGCCTGCTGCGCGAAGACGCCCCACCGGTCGACCCGGTCCATGGAGGCGTCCCTGCGCTGGTCGAGCGCGCACGAGCGTCCGGAGTGGACATCGAGTTCTCGGAAGAGCCGGCGGGTGTTGGGGTTGCGGGGGAAAACGCCGGTGCCCCGGCGCAGGCCGCCGCCCTACCGCAGGCTGCGGCGCGACCGCAGACTGCCGCTCCACGGCCGATTGATGCCACCTCGCCGCGGGCTGTGGCTCCGGGGTCGGCTGATGCCGCTTCGCGGCGGGCTGTGGCTCCACCATCGGCTGATGCCGCCTCGCGGCGGGCTGTGGCTCCACCATCGGCTGATGCCGCCTCGCGGCCGACTGTCGATCAACCGTCGGCCGAAGTCACCCCATCGCAGGCTGTCGCTCTACGGCCGATTGATGCCACCTCGCCGCGAGCGGTCACCCCACCGCAGGCTGTCGTTCCACGGCCGGCTGATGCTGCCACCCCATCGCAGACCGGCGCCCCAGCCCGGGCGGCTGCCGGTCCGCACGCTGATGCCGCTTCGATCGCCGACCCGACTCCGGGCATCGGTTCTGTTCCTCCGGTCGCCCCGGGCCAGGCCGGCTCCGGAAACGGTTCTGTTCCGTTCGCCGACCCGATGCCGGATGCCTCGGGTGCGGATGCTGCTCCGCCACTCGCACCGAACACCGACAACCCATCACCGGCTCCCAGCGCGCCGTCCTCTTCGGACGGACCAACCTCGGAACCGCCGATGGTCGAACGCGCCGCTTACCGCGTAGTCCAGGAGGCGCTCACCAACGTGACCAAGCACGCCCCCGGCGCCCGGGTCGCCGTCACCATCTCCCGCGGTCACCAGGAGACCGTCGTCCGGGTGTGCAACGGGCCGCCGCCCGCCGGGCCGTTGCCGGGTACCGTGTCCGGGCGCCAGGGGCTCGAAGGGTTGCGGGAGCGCGTCCGGTTGCTCGGCGGCACCCTCCGGGCCGGGCCGCTCGACGGCGGCTTCGAGGTGGTGGCCCGGCTTCCGCACGCCGCCGCTCCCGCGCCCGTCCAACCCGTGCAGTCCGAGTCCGCCCGCCGGCACGTCCAGGCCCGGCGTGAGGTGCGCCGACGGCTGCTCGCCGCGTTGATCGTGCCGCCCTCGATCATGGCGGGGCTGCTCGGTGTGGTGGGCACGGTCTACCTGTACGAGTGGCAGACCTCCGTGCTGGACCCCGCCGACTACGAGCAGCTGCGTCCCGGCCAGGTCCGCGCCGAGATCGCCGCCGTCCTGCCGCAACGGCAACGCGGCCCGCACGTCCGCGCGCCCGAGCCGCCCGGCCTGGCGTGTGAGTACTACGGCACCGGCCGCAGCATCACCCAGCTCCGCCTGGACGCCTACCGGCTCTGCTTCGCGGGCGACCGGCTCGTGAGCAAAGAACTCCTGACCGACGACAGTGACCGAGGAGAGGTTCCGACGTGATCCGTGTGCTGCTGGCCGACGACGAGGCCATGATCAGGGCCGGCGTCGCCGCCATCCTGTCCGCGGACGACGACATCGAGGTCGTCGCCGAGGCAGGGGACGGCCGCGAGGCCGTCGAGCAGGCCCGGCGCACCCGGCCGGACGTCGCGCTCGTCGACATCCGCATGCCTCGCCTCGACGGCCTCGCCGCGGCCGAGGAGATCCGCGGCCTGCTGCCCGGCACCGGCGTCATCATGCTGACCACCTTCGGCGAGGACGCCTACATCGAGCGCGCCCTCGCCGGCGGCGCCAGCGGGTTCCTGCTGAAGTCCGGCGACCCCCGCGAGCTGATCGCCGGAGTCCGCGCCGTCGCCGACGGTGCGGCCTTCCTGTCTCCGAAGGTCGCGCAGCGGGTGATCGCCCAGCTGTCCGGCGACCGCATGTCCCGGGCCGCGGTGGCCCGGGACCGCATCACCGTCCTGACCGCACGCGAGCGCGAGGTGCTCGCGCTCGTCGGCGCGGGACTGTCCAATGCGGACATCGCCGAGCGGCTGTTCGTGGTCGAGGGCACCGTGAAGGCCTACGTCAGCACGATCCTCGGCAGGCTCGACGTCCGCAACCGGGTCCAGGCGGCGATCATCGCCTACGAGGCGGGGCTGGTGACATGAGCTCAGGCATCCCGGCGCCGCAGCACCTCGTGCCCCACGACGAGCGCGGCGGTAGCCCACGCGGCGAGGATCAGCAGACCGGCCCACGACGGGTACGGCGGGACCAGCCCGGAGACCGGGTTCGGCTGCCCGGACGGCACGAGCGCCGCAGCGCCCGCGACACCGGGCATGTAGTTCACGACCCCGAGCCCGAGCGAACCGGCCACCATCGCGGTCATCAGCATCACCAGGAACGCCACCGTGACGCTGCCCGCAACGCTGCGCAGCGCTGTCCCGATCCCGAGGCTGAGCAAACCGGTGAGCGCGAAGAAGGCCCCGTTCGCCACGCACGCCTGGATGATCTCGCCGGTCGACGCGGCACGCCCGAAACCGTCCATCAACGGCGTCGCCACCGCGATCGCCACCGCCGCGACCACCACGCCGAGCACGAACAACACCGGAGCCAGCACCGCGCCCTTCGCAGCGAGGAACCGGCTCCGGACCGGCACCCACTGCAATGTCCCTCGGATGCTGCCCGTCGCGTACTCGCCTGCGATGAACAGGCTCGCCAACGCGATCACCGCGAACTCGGCGAGGTAGAAACTCCCGCCCGCCACCAGATCCGGCGCCGACTCCTGCGTGCTGCGGTTGTAGGCCACGGAAGTGGCCGACGGCAGCACGAACACCAGCATCAGCACCACCGCGCCGGCCAGGCCCCAGAAGGTCGAGCGCACGGACCAGAACTTGACCCACTCCGAGCGGATCGCCGCGGTCGTCGTCATCGCACACCAGCCTTCCGCGCGGAGTCCGCGCCGTACTCGACCGCGTCCGCGGTCAGTTCCATGTACGCCTGCTCCAGCGACGCCCGCTCCTCGCTCAACCCGTGCAGCCGGACGCCCAGCTCGAAGGCCAGGTCGCCGATCGACTCCACCGTCACGCCGGTCACGAGCACCGAGTCGCCCTCGACCCGCGCGCCGGGCAGCTGGGCCGCCAGCCGTGCACCGTCGGCCGGTTCCGCACAGCGGACCCGCACCACCGAACCGCCGGCGAGCAGCTCACCCAGCGGCGCGTCGGCCAGCAGGCGTCCCTTGCCGATGACGAGGAGGTGGTCGGCGGTCAGCTGCATCTCGCTCATCAGGTGGCTGGAGACCAGGATCGTCCGGCCCTCCGCGGCGAGCGAGCGCATCAGCTGCCGCACCCAGCGCACCCCGTCCGGGTCGAGACCGTTCACCGGCTCGTCGAACAACAGCACTCCCGGGTCGCCGAGCAGTGCCCCGGCGATGCCGAGCCGCTGCCCCATGCCGAGCGAGAACTGGCCGGCCCGCTTCCCCGCGACGTCCGACAACCCGACGGTGGCCAGCACCTCCTCGACGCGGCGGTCCGGGATGTCGTTGCTGCGGGCCATGGCCAGCAGGTGCTTGGCCGCCGAGCGGCCCGGGTGGAGCGCTTTGGCGTCCAGCAGCGCGCCCACCGTGCGCAGTGGCCACCGCAGGTCCCCGTACCGCTTGCCGTCCACCAGTGCCTCGCCGGAGGTCGGGCGGTCCAGCCCCAGCACCATGCGCATCGTGGTCGACTTGCCTGCGCCGTTCGGGCCGAGGAACCCGGTAACCTTGCCCGGCCGCACCGCGAAGGTGAGCTGGTCGACGGCGGTTTTCCCGCCGAAGCGCTTCGTCAGCGCGCGTACCGTGATCATGGCCTCGACGGTAGGAACCGGACACGCCGGGGCGCATCGGCCGAAGGGCATCCACGCACCTGCACTTTCGGCAGGGCAGAATGCGCCCCATGATTTCCCGGCGCAGGGTGAGCCCGCTCGACGTGGCGATGCTGGCGCTGGCCGTCGTCTCCGTCGGCCTGGTCGTCTACGTCACGTTCTTCCCGCACTCGCCCGAAACGGCGCACCGCATCTTCGTCATCGACACCTCGATCTGCGGGGTGTTCCTGATCGAGTTCCTCTGGCGGTGGTCACGCGCCGGGTGGGACAAGCGCTTTCCGCTGCGCAACTGGTACGAGATCCTCGGCATGATCCCGATCGCGCACCCCGCGCTGCGCAGTTTCCGGCTGCTGCGGATCGTGATCGTGATCGTGCGGCTGGCACGCACGGCCGACCGCGCGTTCGGCGAACTGTTCACACAGCGCCTGGTCGAGCGCATGTCCCGGCCGATCGTGTTGGCCATCAAGAAACCGATCACCATCGCGGTGCTCGACGAGGTCGTCAAGGTCATCGAGACCGGCAACTACCCGGAAAACCTGGCCAGGTCACTGGGCGAGAACCGGGAGACGTTGCGCGCCATCATCACCGAGAAGATCAAGGACGACCCGCAGGCGGGCAGGCTGTCCAAGCTCCCGTTCCACGACGAGATCCTCCGGTCCCTTGTGGACACGACGATGCGGGTCATGCTCGAGGTGCTGATCGACCCGCGGACGGAAGCGTTCTTCGCCCACGTCGTGCGGGAGAACCGGGAGCAGATCCGGCAAGCGGTGGTGCTCGGCCTGCACGAGGAGGAGAACGAGGAGCTCGAGCGCGATCTGCCTGCCCGGCCGGAGCGGTTCTACGGCGCCTGAGGGTCCGCAGGCCAGGCGTGTTTGGGGTAGCGCCCGCGCAGCTCCGCCCGCACAGCCGGATACCCGCTCGCCCAGAACGACTCCAGATCGCCGGTGACCGCCGCGGGGCGGCCGGCGGGGGAGAGCAGGTGCAGCACGACCGGCACGCGCCCACCCGCGACCTTCGGGGTTTCCCGCCACCCGAACGCGAGCTGCAGCTTCACCGCGAGCACTGGCCGCCCGGACGCGTAGTCGAGCCGCAACCGCGACCCGGAGGGCACCTCGATCCGGTCCGGCGCCAGTTCGTCCAGCCGGCCGGCCTCCGGCCAGGGCAGCAGACGTCGCAACGCCGAGGCCGTGTCGATCCGCGCGAGGTCGGCGCGACGGCGAGCGCGGGACAGCTCCGGCTCCAGCCATTCGTCCACTCTGGACAACAGTGCGGCGTCGTCCACGGCGGGCCACGGGTCGCCGAGGACGTCGTGCAGGAAGGCGATCCGCGCCCGCAGGCGCTCGGCCTCGGTCGACCACGTCAGGACGTTTCCCTCGCGGAGGCCGGTCAGCAGGGCCTCGCGCACGAGAGCGGGGTCCGGGTCCCGCAGCGGCCGGTCACGCAGGACGATCGCGCCCAGCCGCCGGACCCGCCGCGCCACCACGTCGCCGTTCCAGGACACGTCGTCGTGTTCGGTCACCAGGTTCGGGGCAGCCCGCACCGCGAGCTCTTCGTCCGCACGGGCCGCGAGGCGGATCACCCCGTGCGCGCGGCCGGGGTCACGCGTCGCCTCGGCCACGGCGAGCCATTCCGCGTCGCCGAGGCCGCCGCTCGTGGGCAGTTCCGCGGCGGTGCCACCCGCCATCAGGTAGACCGGCGAATCCGGCCCCCGCCGCCGGGCGAGCCGTTCCGGGTGGGCGAGCGCGACCACCAGCGCCGGGTCGGGCGCTTCCGGGCCGCCGGGCACCAGCCGCTCCAGGCGCCGCACCTCGGCATGCCAGCGTGATCCGCGCTCGTCGCGCAGGCGGCGCAGCTCGGCCTCGACGTCGGTGAGCGTGCCGCCCGCGTCCATCAGCGCCACCACCTCCGCTGCGCAACGGGCGCCGACCTGGGCGGCCCCGTCGAGCAGCGCGCGGGCGAGGCGCGGGTGCAGGCCCAGCTCGGCCATGCGCCGGCCGCGTTCGGTGACCGTGTCGCCGTCCAGCGCGCCGAGCGTGCGGAGCAGGTCCTGGCCGGCGGCGAGCGGGCCGTCCGGTGGCGGATCCCACCAGGACAGGCCCGCGCCGTCGGGTGTCGACCAGCAGGCCAGCTCCAGCGCGAGCCGGGCCAGTTCGGCGGTGCGGATCTCCGGTTCGGGGTAGGCGGGCAGGCTGGCCTGCTCGTGCTGCGGCCAGCAGCGGTACGCCCGGCCGGGCGCCTCCCGCCCGGCCCGGCCCGCCCGCTGCTCGGCCACGGCCGCCGACACCCGGACGGTCGCCAGGCCGGGCAGGCCGCGGCGGTGGTCCACCCGGGGCACCCGGGTCTGCCCGGAGTCGACGACCGCCCGCACACCCGGCACGGTCAGGCTCGACTCGGCCACCGCGGTCGCCAGCACCACGCGGCGGCGGTCGCCGGGGCGCAGCGCCGCGTCCTGCTTGCCGGGCGCGAGCCTGCCGTGCAGGGGCAGCACGTCCACGTCCGGGAGGTCGAGCAACCCGCTGACCCGCGCGATCTCGCCCACGCCGGGCAGGAACGCCAAGACGTCGCCGTCGCCTTCGGCGAGCGCCCTGCGCACCGCCCGGGCGACGCACGCCTCGATCCGTTCGCCGCGGGCGGGTGGGACGTAGGTCGTCTCGACCTGGTAGGTGCGCGCCTGCGCGGTGACCACCGGCGCCCCGCCGAGCAGGTCCGCGAGCCGCCCGGACGCGACGGTGGCCGACGTCGCGAGCAGGCGCAGGTCGTCCCGCAGCCCGGCACGCACGTCCAGCAGGAGGGCGAGCAGCAGGTCGGCGTCCAGGTGCCGCTCGTGGCACTCGTCGAGCAGCACGGTCGCGACGCCGGGCAGTTCCGGGTCGTTCTGCACGCGCCGGACCAGCAGGCCGGAGGTGACCACCTCGACGCGCGTGCGCTTCGACACCTTCCGGTCGCCGCGCACGGAGTAGCCGACGGTCTCGCCCACCGGTTCGCCGAGCAGCGCGGCCATCCGGGCGGCCGCCGCACGCGCGGCGAGGCGGCGCGGCTCGGCCACCACGACGCGGCCGTCCGTCCGGGTCATCAAGTCCAGCGGGACGAGCGTCGTCTTGCCGGTCCCGGGCGGTGCGACCAGCACCGCGGTGCCGTGACCGGACAGGGCGTCGGCGAGTTCGCCGAGGACCGCGCGGACGGGGAGATCGGGCAGGTTCATGGCGTGAGCAACCGTAGACGGTGGGCGGTGGCTGAGTCCCTCGTCACCCGGACGTATGGCATTCGCGTGCTGGCCCCGGAACTCACAGGTTTCTCAGGGCAGGCCGCTAGCCTGGGTCCGTGTTCCGCCCGTCCCCCTCCGTGCTCGACGCCGTCGGCACCCTCGTGCGGCTCGGCCTGGCCGCGGTGTGGCTGGTCTCCGGGATCGCCAAGATCAGCGACTCCGGGCAGACGTACCTGGCCGTCAAGGCCTACGACGTCCTGCCCGACGCGCTGCTGCACCCGGTGGCGACCGCGTTGCCGCTGCTGGAGCTGGCCCTCGGCGTCTTCCTGCTGCTCGGGCTCGCCACGCGCTGGGTGGCCGTCGCTTCGGCCGTGCTGCTGGTGGTGTTCATCGCCGGGGTGGCCCAGTCGTGGGCGCGGGGCCTGACCATCGACTGCGGTTGTTTCGGCGGCGGTGGCGAGGTGGCGGCGGGGCAGACCCGGTACCCCCAGGAAATCGCCCGTGACGTGGGCTTCCTGGTCCTGGCCTGCTGGCTGGTCGTGCGCCCGGCGAGCCGGTTCGCGCTGGACGGCTGGCTTCGCGGCGGCGCGCCGCAGGCCGAGCTGGAAGAAGAGAGGATCTGAAGAACGTGGGTGGAGCGGAACGGTCCGCGCGCAAGCGCCGCCAGCAGCAGTCCGCGGCGGCCAGGGCGGTGACCCAGGCCCGCGGTGGTGGCGGCCCCAGCCGGAAGACGATCGTGTCGGTGGTCGCGGTGGTGGTGCTGGCCGCGGTGGTCATCGGCGGGGTGATCTGGACGAACGCGTCGAAGAACGAGACCGAGGGCACGACCATCACGCCCCAGACGGCGGCGGCCGCGCTGGACACCGCGGACGAGCGCCAGGGCGCCACGGTCGTCTCGGGCAAGGCCGACGCCAAGGTCAAGCTCGACATCTGGGCCGACTTCCTGTGCCCCTACTGCGCGCAGCTCCAGCAGAAGTACGGGACGCAGATCGAGGAGCAGATCCAGGCCGGGAACGTGCAGGTCACGTACCACATGATCCCGCTGCTGAACAACCAGTCGGACCCGGCGGGCTACTCGCTGGACTCGGCGAACGCCTCCCTGTGCGCGGCGGACCAGGGCAAGTTCACGCCCTTCCACGACAGCCTGTTCGCCTCCCAGCCGGAGGAGGGCAAGCGTGGCTACGACAAGGCCCAGCTGATCAAACTGGGGCAGGACCTGGGCATCACCGCGCCCGAGTTCGCGACGTGCGTGAACGGCGGCACCTACGACCAGCAGCTCAACGCTGCGCTGGCCGAGGTCTCGAAGGACCCGAACTTCCAGGGCACCCCCACGGTCCTGCACAACGGCCAGGTCATCAACTGGACGCAGGACGGCTGGCTGACGAACCTGGTCAACCAGGCGGGATGAACCGACGCGGGGGGTCGGTCTCGCACGACCGACCCCCCGCGAAACGGCCATCCCGGTGTCATGTAAAGTAGTCGCAGACGAGATGCGGAGTACAACTTCGCTCCGGGGCTATGGCGCAGCTGGTAGCGCACCACACTGGCAGTGTGGGGGTCAGGGGTTCGAGTCCCCTTAGCTCCACAGTCGTCAAGATCGCCCGATCTGCGCATCACCGCAGGTCGGGCGATTTTTTCGTTGCGTCGAACATTCGTCCATTGTGGATCCGACTTCAGTTACTGTTCAGTAACTGGGGCAAAACTGGGGCAGCGGCTGGTTCTGCGGGAAATGGGGTCACGCGAACTCGTGCCGAGCTGTCATCCATACGGGTGGTCTTCCCGAAGGTTCTTCCGGTGGGCGGTGATCCGGCTACACATGGGCTCCGTGTGAGCGTGCCCGGCCCTGCGCACCCGTCGAGCCGGATGATCACGTGGTGCGCGGTGTCCGAGCGAGTGGCGCCGGTGCAGGCGGTTGCGCATCCTGGTCTCACCTGTCGGCGAGGCAAGGGGGACGGCATGAGCACAGGTATCGGTGGTGCGCTTCGAGCTCGGTTCAGCGCAGCGATCATGCTGGGCATTGGCGACGACGATGCCGTTGATTGCGTCGTCGAGCAGGACTTCAGAACGGAGCAGGAAGCTCGCCGGTGGATCGAGCAGACCCTGCCGGTGGCGCGGATGCCGGAGTGGGTCTACCGGCGCCCGCATGGCGCAGCCGGCGCCTTCCTGTTCGCCATCTACCGCGAAGGTTTCCGCGTCCACGATGACGATGGAGGTTCCCACTGGGAGGAGTACCCAAACGACGCGCCCGAGCGCACTGCGGATCTGGTTGATGGTGTTGTGATTTGGTGGCCGGGGGCTTAGCCCCGGTAGTGCTGCAGCGGCGGGCGCATGGCCGCCAGATCGGGTACCTGGTCCGCGGGGCTGAGCCAGCGTGCTACCGCTGCGTTGCCGAACACGGCCAGCGCCGCGGGCGCGTCCAAGACGTGCCAGGCCCCGCAGGATCAGCCGCAGGGTGACGTGTTCATCGAATCCAGCCGCCGTCCATTTCCCATCGTTCGGTGGCGGTGTCGGAGACATCTGCACTGGCGCCACGACTCGTAGCGAGAAGCGTGTCGGGGCTGTCGGCGTTGTCTCGCTGCAAGGCCCGCAGGAGAGTTTCGTGTGCGAAGGCCTCGGGCATGTCGGGCGGCAGGGTGAGCAGGGTCAGGCGTTGCCGGCCCTGACCGGCCACCGTCACGGTGCACCGGGGTTGCGAACGGAATCCCTCCAGCCGGACGGTACGGCCCTCGATCAGGAGGCGGCGGGGAACGGACGTCCACGTGGCCAGGTTGTAGGTGACCCGCTCGATGGATCCTGGCCGCCTCGCCAGGACCGCCAGGAGTCCGGGCAGTTCGGCGGCCAGGTCGCGGGACCGGGGCCACCAGGCGCCGTCGACGTAACCCGCGACGGCTCCCGCCGGCTTCAGCCGCAGACGCGGCGTGTGGTGCGACGGCTCAACGGCGGCTGAGGGCGTGATGAGAGTGGTCGAGCCCGACATGATGCCGATGCTCCCGTCTCCGGCCGTGACACGACCGGGAATTCGTCGAGGACGACCCGAGCTTGGCGACTCGCGTACGAGATGCTCTCGACAAACCAACTCTACACCGATCTGGACCATTTCCAGCTGGCACGCCTAGTGCCGGACGCGGCAAGCGCTGTCCACTCCATCACGACGTGCTCCTCCTCGATATACCATCACAATCGGCTGCCCATCGGGCTTGACACCCGCGGACCGTGAGGGTCGAGCCCTTGGGCAGCAAGACGGGCACCAGCGTGTCACCCCGGCCGGGCCGGTGCACGGCCGGTTGTTGATCACCACGGTGGCGTGCCGGATGTCGTTCGCCGCCAGCTTCATTTCGACATCCGCTGATCGAGTGGTCGGCTCAGCGGCGCCTCCTCCAGCCGCCGATCGACGAGCTGTCGGCCAGGGACACCGGGCTATTGGCCCGAATCAGCGGAGGTGACCAGTCCGCAGGCACTCGAACCCGCCACCGAACGTGGTCATCGGTAATTGCGATTACGCCGTTAGGCGGCTATTCGGGCTGTTTCATGATCAGGGCGGGCCGGGCCGCGCATTATGAAGGTGCGGGCATCTGGAACGGGTTGCGGTTGGAGGTTGTGGGTGTCAAAGGGAACCTCGTCAGGCCTGCTGGATCGGGTTCGCGCGCAGTCCGTGTTCAAGCACGCCATTCTGAACAGCTACATCATCCGCTTCGCGATCATGACCGCGAGCAAGATCCCCGGAAAGCGAGCGGTGTTGCTGGACGGCTTCGCAGGCCGCGGCCGCTATCCCGATCGCACGCCGGCATCCGGTGAGCATCTGCTGATGGCCGCGAGCAAGGCCCGGAACTCGGCGCAGGTCGAGGTGGTGCTTGTTGAGCAGGAGCCCAAGGATTTCGCCGAGCTTGCTGCGCTCACGGATGAGTATCGGGCACGCGGCGTTGCAGCCGAGGCCCTGCCGGGGGATGTGGCGGATCATTTGCCTGCGGTTCTGGAAGCGGCGGAGGGAGTGCCGTTGTTTCTGTTCCTGGATCCATGCGGTGCGAACTTGCCGTTCCAGGTGCTGCAGAAGGCGCTGGCCGGCGCCCGCCGTAAGGCGTGGCCGCGGACGGAAGCGCTGCTCAACATCAGCGCAGATCTCACACGGCGCGCTGCCGGGGTGATCAACAAGCGGCAGCTGGACCACAAGGTCGTCGCGTTGATGGACCGCATGTGTGGTGGGGCGTGGTGGCAGCAGGTCGCGCTGCGAGCGCACGCGACCTCGCCGGACGGCAGCTTCGAAACTGCGGCGGAAGCTGTTGTTGTCGAGTACGCTCGGCGCTTGGCCATGGCCGCCAGGATGAAGCCGGTGGTGGTGCCGGTGCGACGTCAGGTGCACCATCAGCCCGTTTATCACCTGGTGTTTCTCACGCGGGACGAGCATGGGCTGTGGCTGTTCGGCGACGCGCTCGCGGCCGCTCGGGAGAAGTGGCTGCGTGTGCTTGGCCCGAGCGATGAGGACGTGGAGGGCATGCTGTTCAACCCAGTCGAGGGACAGCTCCAGGCCGAACACGACCGTGGGCTGGAACGGCTCAAGCAGAACATCCTTGAGGTTGCCCGGCAGCACGGGCGGGCGAAGCTCGTACAGCACACCCTGATGGTCTTCGATGGCATCTACGGAGAGGTGCCGGAGAAGTTCGTGACCACCGCGGTCCGCAAGCTCGAGGAAGCGGGCCAGTTGCACATCGCGACCAAGGCGCGCAAGGCGCGAGACTGGATTGTTGAGCTTGGTCCGGGCAGTTAACCCAGGACGGCCCGCGGCATTTCGTCCCACTGCCGCCCGTCGAGCTCGCGGCCGAGCGCCTTGGGCGTGCGGCCACCCCACTGCTTGAAGAAGAACGGCACCGACGCCGCCATGCACGCGTCCCGAACCCCGCGGGCCCAGGACAACTGCATCGGTCGGTAATGGGGTCCGGACTCGCCTCCCGCGATCACCCACGATATGCCGTCGAGTCGGAGACCTCGCAGGGGACCGAGGAGAGGTTCACAGGACAGGAACCGCACAGTCGCGGGAACCTCGCGCAAATCGTCCACACGCGACAGAGCGGCAGCGTTCTCGACCGAGACTCCCATCCAGAGATTGGGGGGCCAGTCGAGCTCGGGGGCGAGGCGCCGTAACCGGGTCGAGCGCTTGGTCAGGATCTGGTAGGTGTGTCGAGGCGTCGCGGCGATCACCGAGAAAACCTCGCGCACGAAACTGAGGGGCACCTTGGCGTGGAACAGGTCGCTCATCGAGTTCACGAACACCACGCGCGGGTTGCGCCACCGGTACGGTTCCTGCAGTGCCTGTCGGTGAATGCTCACGCCGAAGCCAGGGCCTGACGTCCGCGGATCGCCGTCGGACTGGTACTTCGGCGATCCCATCGCCTTGAGACGGGCGGCCAGGGCCAGTGCATAGCAGTTGTCACAGCCGCTGGACACGCGGTCGCAGCCAGTTGTGGGGTTCCAGGTCACCTCGGTCCACTCGATTCCCGAGCCCTGCTTGGCCATCACCCACTCCCTCCACTGCTCGTCCCCGACGTGCGCCGCACTGACGGTGACACTGACACGGGCGTCCACGCACAGTAAACTGTGAAACTTAGTTTCTGAGTATAGGAGGTGAGGGCACCGTGGCGAACGAGGCGCTCCGCGGTCGCCGCGGCCCGAAACCCAATCCGGACCGCGGCACCCCGACCGGCTACCGTGTGCCCGAGCGCATCCGTTTCGAGCTGCAGATGGCGGCCACCTTCATCGGCACGACATCCCTGCAGGAGACGATCGCCGTCGCGGTCGAGGAGTTCCTGCAGCGCATGCACCGCATCGACGGATTTCGCCAGGCATTGGAGGCGGCCGAGCGCAGCCAGCAACATCGTCGCGGAGTCACACGCATCCCCCAGACGAGCACCCGAGGCACGGGCACCGACGACAACGCGGCTGGCCGCGAGTAGGCGCCTGAACCGGAGTCAACCCGGCGGCGGGCTCCGGTCGCTGCCAGCGGGCAACTCAGCGCGGGCCCTTCGGCGGGGCCGGAGCATGCCGACGGGATGCGCTCCGCCACCGGGTACTTCGACGCCGTGGCTCACCGAGCGGGCGCTGGGCCGTGCCGTGTCGCACACACGGCAGAGCGAGTTGCCCAGCCGTGGCTCTCAGCCGAAATTCCCCAGGAGAGCCCGGTGCCGCGCCCAGGTTGTTGCGGCGTCGCGCACCCGCAGTTTCCAGGGGCGCGCGTCATTGGCCGCGATCTGTGTCCACAGTGCGGCGTTGACTGCGGTGAAGGTGTCGAGCGCTTGCGGTGTCGCGGTGGTCCAGGTCGGGTTGGTGGCTGCCCACGTCTCGGCGGTGGCCGGGGTGTGGCCTTCGGCGATGAGCCAGAGTGCGGTGCAGGCGGTGTCGATCCAGGGTTCGCCGAGGGTCGGCCAGGTCCAGTCCACGAGGCGTGCCCCGTGCTCGGTGATGATGATGTTGTTCGGGTTGAGGTCGGTGTGCAGCAGGTGGTTCCCGGCGAGCAACACAGGATCGGATCCGGTGTGTGCGGCGGCGTCGGCCCATCGGTCTTCGATTCGTCGGCACCCGGTTGTTGGCGGCTGCAGTTCGGTGAGTTGAGCGAGCATGGCAGCCACGGCCGGGAGGTCGGGCGAGTGGGGTGAGAGGTCGGCTGGATGGCCGTCGAGGTGCTCGAAGCCGAGCACGTGCCATCCGGCGATGTCGATCTCCCAGAGCAGGCGTGGTGCGATCGGGTATGCGTGTCGGTTGATGAAGGCTTCCCGGCGTTGCGCGGCGGCGCGGCCGCTGTGCGTTCCTTTGGCGAAAGCCAGGCCGGTGTCGGTGTGCAGCCGGGCCGCGAACGCGGTGTTGAGTCCGGCGCTGATCGTCTCCGCGCGGTGCACTTGGCCGGCCCGTTCCTGCACGGCTGCTCGCACCGCCGTGGGCAACTGCTCCCACGGGAGCCGTGGCGCGGTGGGGTTCATCGCCTGCGCCGTGGACCAGGTGGAGGTGCGGGTCATGCGCGCACGGTCCTCGCATAGCCGAGTGGCCGCAGCCCTTCGGACAGAAACAGGCGATCGGATGCTCCGTCGACACGTGTCTGGAGCAGTTGGTAATGGGCGCGATGGCGCACGCTCCAGCGCTCGACGGCGCGCCACAGAGCTCGCCCGTGACCATGACCCCGCTGCCCAGGTAGGACCCCGAAGTACTGCGGCAGCAGCATTCGCCGGCCGGAGCGGTCGGGGATGATGGTCAGCGGGCCGATCGCGCCGACTACGCGCTGCCCGGCTTGGGTGACGAGGATGGGACCGTCGCGGTGGCCGGCGTCGCGGCGTTTGTGTAGGAAGCCGAAGCCGTGGTCGGACATCGATGCGGCGAACTCGGCGAAGGTGGCGGCGACCTCAGCGTCGCAGTCGTCCAGTTCGGTCACGGCGGGGCCTGTCGGAGGTTCGGGTGCTGGATGGTTGAAGTCTTTGAGGAGCACGCGGGTGTGGTTCGCGTGGCCGGCGGGGTTGGTGCTGAACCAGATCACGCGCCCGTGTGCGGCTGCGCAGGTGGTGCAGCAGCGGCGGGTCGCCGCCCGTAATGCGTCGAGGTCGGGGGAGTCGCCGTAGACGTAGGTCTTCACCGTGCCACCGCCGCGTCGGGTGAGGACCGGCACGATCGTGCGGTCAGGGCGGTGAACGATCTCGTCAATGAGCACCGTGTCGTCCTTGGTGGGTGACCAGCGGCGGTCCTTGTCGAACGGCAGCGCGACGCCGGCTCGGCTGGCGGTCAGCACCTCGGCGAACACCTCGATGAACACCTCCGGGGTGCACAGATCGGGGTGTGTCGGTCCCAGAACCGGCACATAGGGCACGGTCAGCACGCGGCTCAACCAATCGGCCCGCAATCGCATGCGTTGCAGACTAGGGCGGCGCCGTGGGGCACCGGCGCACGGACACGCCGATGCCCCACTGGGCGGGTCAGTACGGGTTGTCGTCGCCTGCGTTGCAGGAGCACTTCGAGGACTCGACCAGCACATCGAGGTCCTCGACGAACTCCAGCTCATCGGAGTCCGTACGCGGGGGCTGCAGCTCCAGCAGGACAGCGGTCACGGCGATCACCTCCTCTCGGGGGTTTCGGGGCCAGGATCAGTGTTGGCAGTAGGCCGACAACGGGGCCTTGGCCTTGCGGTAGAGCTGCACCAGCGGCATGCACGTGCCGCAGCTGCCTTGGAGCTGGCAACCGGTGCAGCCGCCTTGGCGGAGCAGCAGCGAGTCGGCGATACCGCCGAGCCGGGTCAGACCGTCGACGCCCTCCTCCATGAGAGGGATCTGCGGATCGCGGCCGACCTTGCAGATGCTCGCCATGCCATGCGGGTCGACGTGGAAGAAGGTATGCCCGGCCGAGCAGCCGGTGAAGGGTTTACGCTTGCGCAGGTACGCCTGCGACTGGGCGGGCAGGGACTCGGCGCCGCCGTAGATCGTCGGCGACATGTTGGAGAACACGTGGTGGGGCAGGTCGAAGCGCTCGGCCAGGGCTTTCATGGCGTCGACTTCGTGGGCGTTGGTGTTGGTGACGATCAGGTTGAGGTTCATCGGCAGCCGGGCCTCGTGGGCGGCGGTGAGGCCGCGCAGGAACTTGTCGAACGAGCCACGGCGGCGGGTCAGCCCGTCGTAGCTCTCGGCGGTCGCGCCGTAGACGCTGATCGTCAGCCGGTACGGGCGCAGCATGGTCAGCAGGTCGAGGATGGCGGGGTTGTGCAGCCGGGAGCCGTTGGTGGAGATCGACAGCATCATCCCCAGCTTGAACGCGCACCGGTACACGTCGGGGAACCGCTTGTCGATCAGCGGCTCGCCGCCGGTCAGCTGCAGCCACAGCACCCCGGCGTCGCGCATGATGTGCAGCAGCCGCTCCCGATCCGGCCAGGACAGGCCCTCGAACTTCTTCAGCCCGAGGTAGCAGTGCTCGCAGTCGTAGTTGCAGCCCAGATTCAGCTCATACGACGCCCGCCCGTAGCCGTAGGGGGAGACCGGACGAACCAGCACTGCCTCGCCGACCAACCGGCCGGTGAGGTCGAGGTCGGGCCATCGGCGCCGGACGGCGCCGATCAGCCACTGGGGGCATCGGCCGGTGCTGGACTGTTCCAGCTCGCGGTGGCGCCGGGGACCGATCTTGATCCCGCTGGGACTGCCCGGCCGCAGCAGGAGAAAGTCCTCGAGGAACTGGCTGGCGATCAAGTCATGCACGGGAACTCCTCGGAGTGTCGGCGAGAACGGAGTTGGTCGCCCGTGCCTGCGCGGGGAGGGGGCACAGTCGCGCGGGCACGGGCAGCTCAAGCGTGAGCACGGGAGGACGGCCGAGTGCTCGCCTGCTCGATCCGCCCGGCCTCGTCCTCGAGGTAGGTCCCGACGTCGCGGAAGATCCCAGCCATCTCGCGCAACTCATGCGCCGGCAGGTGGCCGTGAACGTCCTGGAACTCCAGCATCCGGCGCGTCGCGCCGCCCATACCCGCGTTGATCCGCATGAGATTTCCCAGGACGTCGAACTCTCGCTTGACCTCGCTCACAAACCCAGCATCGCGGCAGCTCACGGGCCTGTACAGCCCAGATAGCAGGTAGGTCAAGGGGATGATGAGGGGATGATTGCTAGGACGTTCCCGGCTACCGGGCGGTTACGAACAGTGTCAGACTGAGCACGAACCCGCCGTCCGCTCGGAGCGCCGAATGACCATCGAGCCGAACGACCGCCTCAAGCGTGCCCGCGAGCGCGTCGAGTCGCCCAACGCCACAGGTCAACCCCTCAGCCGGCAAGAACTCGCCGAGCTGGTCAACGCCTGGATCCGCACCCACAAGGGTCGCCGCGACGACCTCAACGCCAACTACATCGGCAAGCTGGAGACCGGCCGCATCCGCTGGCCGCAGGACCCCATCCGCAGGGAAGCGTTTCGTGCCGTGCTCGGAGCGGCCTCGGATGCCGACCTCGGGTTCCAGCGCCCGCGCCGTTCGCGTTCTACCGTGGCCGACGTGGACCGACAGCAGTTCCTTCGCGCAGCAATAGGCGTGACCGCCGGTGCCGCGATTGCCAGGTCGCCCCTGGCCGATCTCCTCGCTCCCAGCGAGCGAACACCTGTCCCCGCCAGCATCGGCATGGACCACGTCCGGGAGGTCCGGACCGCGGCCTCCGCGTTCGGGTCCTGGGATGCCACCTACGGCGGCGGTCTCGTCCGCGAGGCCGTGACGGCGCAGCTGATCCATTGCGCGGAACTGCTCAACGCCCGCAGCTCACCTGCCGTGCGGCGGAACATGCTGTCGGCGGTCGGCTATCTCGCACACGTCACCGCGTTCATGGCCTTCGACGCCTACGCCCACGACGATGCCCGCCGCATGTTCGACTTCGCCCTCTCGTGCGCGGAAAAGGCCGGGGACTGGCACCTGCGCGCCAAGGTGCTCTCCTCGATGGCCCGCCAGGCGATCTGGTGCGGTGACGCCGACGGTGGACTGACCTACACCGAACTGGCCCTCGTGCGAGCGGACCGCCTCACCGCAACCGAGCAGGCGATGCTGCACACCGCCCGCGCCCGCGCCCTGGCCAAACTCGGCCGGGTCGAGGAAACCGCTGCCGCCGTGGGCGTCGCCGACGACGCGTTCAGCCGCAGCCAACCCGACAACGACCCGCCATGGATGGCCTACTACGACGCCGCCCAGCACGCCGGAGACACCGGACACGCCCTCTGGGACACCGCGATGCATGGCCATTTCAGGAGCGAGGCCCGCTGTCGCCTCGCCGCGGCCGTCGCCGGCCACGACGCCGGACACGCCCGGTCACGTGCGATCTCCCAGATCAAGCTGGCATCTCTCGTGATGGTCACCGGTGACCCGGCCGAAGCGGCGGCGCTCGGGACACAGGCGCTGGACTGGTCCGGCCCGATCAAATCCCGCCGAGCCGCGGACGACCTGCGAGACCTGCGCAGACTGGCGCGGGACCACGATCGGGAGAACGGCGTGGCAGAACTGGTGCACCGCATCGGCGGAGCGGTGGCGCGGTGAGCCGCGAGGACACCAGCCGTGCCGTGCTCGGCCAGGCAGCCCGTCTGGCCGGGCTTGACGCATCCGGCGCTACCCTCATCCGCCTGGGGGAGAACGACCTGTGGCGGCTTCCGGGCGGCCTGGTCGCCCGCATCGCTCGTGCTGGGCAGGACGCCGCGGCTGCCAAGGAGGTCGCGGTCGCTCGATGGCTGGAGGACGGCGGCGTCGACGCGGTGCGCGTGATCCGTGACATCGACCAGCCGGTGCACGCCGAGGGACTTCCGGTGACGTTCTGGCACGAGCTGCCACCTCACGAGCGAGGAACCGTGGCCGACGTGGCCGCAGCCCTGCGCCAGGTGCACAAGCTGGACCCGCCGACCGGGTTCACACTGCCGGAACTTGCGCCGTTCGTGCGGCTGGCCGAACGCATCGACAGGGCGGCCACGCTCACCGGCCCCGATCGGACATGGCTGGCCGAGCAACTCACGGCCCTGCAGGACCGGTACGCCGCCCTTCCCTTCGGCTTACCCCGCGGCGTCCTGCATGGTGACGCGTGGCGCGGCAACATCGCCCGCACCGCGGACGGCCGGGTGATCCTGCTTGACTTCGAGCGCACCGCGATCGGCCCGCCGGAGTGGGATCTCGTCTCCACGGCCGTGTCCCGCGTCACCACCGGCTGGCTCCCCGAAGCGGAGTGGACTGCCTACTGCAGCGCCTACGGCCACGACGTCACCAACTGGCCGGGCTTCAACGTCCTGAGAGACATCCGCGAGTTGCGCATGACACTAATGGCCTGTCAGCTCGCCAGCGAGGACCCGCGCTACCAGGAGCAGGCCGCGCATCGGCTGGCCTGCATCCGGGGCGAGCGTGGGCCACGACCATGGGCTGGGTGGGCAGCCGTCCCCTGACACACGTCCGAAGCAGCACGTGCCGGGACCTGCACGTCCCGGCGTGAGCTGCTGGCCAGCCGGAACCGTCTTGGCGGCGCGATGGGCCTGCATGGCGATCTCATTGACGAACCATGACTAGCGGCGCAGCCCGTTGCCGTGTGCGAGCAGCCACTCGTCGGTGCAGCGCTGCCGAACTGTGCTCGGACGGTGCGTTGCATCATGGTTAGAGCGACCAAGGAGCAACAGGTCAAACACGTCGTGCGCGGACGACCGTGCATCGGCGACCGATCGGCGTGAGCTCGGACGTCTCTATGTGGACAGGTTCACGGCAGAGGAGAAGGTCCTCGGATAAGCAGGGATCCGGGGCGGCTCTGGCAGCCGCCGCCAGGGCTGTGAACGCCAACGGGGCCACCTTCCTCAACGAGGGATCCGGCATGACCTTCGTGTGGCCGGGGTACCGAGGGCAAGGTGGCCGGTGTTGCGCTCGTTCCGCTTAGCTCTTCGCATGCATCAGGGTGCGAAGAGCCTTCTCGAGATGATCGCGAGTCTGCTCCAGGGTTAACGCAACGGTGTCCAATTCGGTCAGTAGCGTCCGGTACCGTGCGACGACCTCCGGATAGGTCAGGTAGGTCGCTGTGTCGAGATGCTTGAGGTAGACGACGCCGTGGCCACCTTCGCGGTCGTACAGCACGAATGCACCATGCTGACCATCGTGCCAATCGAGTCTGTCCGGAACGACTCGCAGTTCGACGTTCTCCTGATCGACAGCCGAAAGCAGCCGTTCGATTTGCTCGGCCATGACGTCATCGCCGCCTACCCGTGATGCCAGCGCCGACATTCCGAGAAACACCTTGTACTGTTTTGCCCTGTTCTGGAACATCAAGCTCTGCCGTCCAAGTTTCAACGCCACGTCCTGCGCAGGGTTCCTCGGCTCGGTACGGCGGGCATATCTCGCGGTTTGCAGAAGGTCGGGAACTCGCAGCGGTGACCATTCCGCGACCATGGTTGCTTCTGACTCGACTTCGAGGACCTCGGTCACTTGATCGGAGACGCCGAACAAGCCCATGGCGCCGCGATGCGCGCTGACCCACCGGGTGACCTGCAGCAGATCCTCACGTGCACGGTCAGTTAGGCCGAGGGCGTCGGCGAAGGCCGATGCCTGGTCCTCTGAGGGGACAAGCGAGCCGTCGAGCCACCGGCTCAGCGTTGTGTGTGCCACGCCGAGGCCTTTCGCGATCGCCCGCATGCTCGTTTGCGGAGAGCGGGTAGACCAGTGGGCCCGAAGGAGCCGCGCCAAGGGCTGATCTCCGCTCGCAGGTATGCCTCCGCCGTGACTCGACATGAAGTGAAGAGTACAGACGAAGATCTCTTCCTGCGAACGACCCGGTTGGGCTATTGCTGCTCCGTATCGACGTAATGCACGGTCAATAGTGGTGCGGGGATCGGGGCCGCCTGCACCAGCATTAGGGAAGAGGAGTCATGTGGCGTTCAGAATTGTTTGCCCAGTCGTTGTCCAAGCTTGTTGGCCGGACCAAGCAGCCCGGTTGTCGTCATGCGAAGCCAAGACGAGAGAAGGTCGTCCTCGACGAAAAGAATGGCTGGGGGCGAGTTCGTGGAGTTCGGCGATGACCGAACGAGTCCGCGAACCCTACTATCGCTATCTCGCCGCTTTTGATGCGATCAAGTCACGTATCGAAGCCGGGGAGCTGCCGCCGAATGCGCCGCTTCCGGCTGAGCGGCGTCTCGCACAGGAACTCGGCTTCGCCATCGGCACGGTTCGGCATGCGACTCGGCTTCTTCGAGAGCGTGGCTTCGTCGTGACCGTCCGGTCGAAGGGAACGTTCGTTGCACCCGACGTTGGTCCATCGGATGGGGGTGAGAATGATGCAAATCAGGAATAGGGAGTTCTTCTGCTGACGCCCTGAGTAGTTTTACTCAGGATTCCGAGGTCTTTTTACTTATCGTCCCTCACCCATCAGGGTTAACTGGGTTTCGGTCGGTTGCATGCAGTCAACTGATGAAGGTATGCAAGTGATGTTGCTGCGGAAGTGTCGATGCTGCTGTAAGACCAGGTCCCCAACGGTCACCGGGCATGGCGCAGTACGTATCTGAAGGGTCTGTGCCCGTGTTGCGGTGCGGAGCCCGCTGGTCGGGGGGAACGTGAGGTCGATCAACAGCTTCGCGGCGGCCGTTCATCGTTGGCGGCGCGAGCGCGGTATGTCGTTGGGCGAGGTCGCAGTGCGGGCGGGCTACAGCGTGAGCTACCTGTCGAAGATGCTGCACGGCCATCGCCGCCTTCTGCCCTCGGTCGTCGCACGCATCGACGACGCACTCGGTGCGGCCGGCGAGCTCGAACGGATCGCGCGCGACCAAGAGCTGTCGCAGCGGCCCCCGATCCGGCCGATGCAATTGCCTTCGGGTGCTGCCGACTTCGTCGGTCGCGAAGCATACCTGCATCAACTCGACACTGCCCTGATCACGAGGGCTCGGCCAGGGGCCGCGGTCACCATCGTCATCGAGGGCGGATTCTGGGTGGGTAAGACCGAACTGGCGCTGCAATGGGCCGCTCGCGTCCAGTCACGCTTTCCTGGTGGCTGCCTCTTCGCCGACATGCGCGGCTTGGCTCCCGGGGTGGCCGCTGACCCTGACGAGGTGCTGGACGCCTTCTTGCATGCGCTCGGTGCGCCGCCGGACGCCCTGCGCGGCTCCACCGGTGACCGCGCGGCCCATTACCGGTCGCTGTTGGCGCAGCGACCTGCGCTCGTCGTGTTGGACAACATCGCGAGTTATGACCAGGTGCACCACCTGCTCCCGGGAGCCGGTAGCGCGGTGGTGCTGACCAGTAGGGAACACCAGTCCGCCCTCCTGCTGCGCAGCGGCGGCCTGCACATCGAGCTGCCACCGCTGTCGCGCGAGGAGGCGCTGACGCTGCTGAGGCGCCGGGTCGGCGAAGCACGCGTCGACGTCGAAGTCTCTGCCGCCGAGGCGTTGATCGAGAGGTGTGGCAGGCTCCCGATGGCCGTCCTCATCGCTGCGGAACACATCCAGCAACATCACCGCGGCTCGTTGGCGACTCTCGCCGGTGAACTGGCGGTCGAAGCGCGTAGGCTCGATCTGTTCGCCTCGACGGAGCCCGCGGTCAACATCCACGGCGTCATTGACCTGTCGTATCTTGCCCTCCCGTTGCGGGCCCGGCGAGTGTTCAGGTTGACGGGAATCAGCCCGGCCCCGCTCATCAGTGCGGAATCCACAGCTGCGCTCACCGTGCTGTCCCGGGACGCGTCGCGTGAGGATCTGGATCTGCTACGCGATGCACACCTGCTCGAAGACGTTCAGGGAGGCCGGTTTCGGATGAACGACCTCCTGCACGCCTACGCGCATCAACGCGCGGTCGTCGAGGAGTCTCTCGCGGAGGTGGAGCGAGCGCACGATCGCGTGTTGCGCTGGTACACCGCGACGGCTTGGCACGCTGCCAACGCGTTGGCCCCGCAGTGGTCGGGGATGGCGTTGGCTCCGGACGCCGGTCGCGAGATCGAGCCGCTGACCTTCGAGGACAGCGGTTATGAAGGTGCGATCGCTTGGTGTGACGCGGAAGCGGAAACAGCGATCCACGTGGCCAGGCAGGCGAAGAGCCACGTCGCGCGAGATGCGGTGTGGATGTTGCCGACCCTGTTTCTGCCGTACTTCTACATCACCAAGCAGTGGGGCAACTGGCTGACGGCGGCGACCGACAGCCTGGCCGCGGCACGCCGGTCAGGGAGTCGCCGAGGAATGGCCTGGTGTCTACACAGCCTCGGCTGGGCCCAGCACGAACTCGGTCGTACTGACGAAGCGTTGCACAACCTTCGCGACGCTCTCCGGTTGCGCAACGAACTCGGTGATGACGACCGCGTGCGAGGCTGGACGCTCTTCGCCCTGGGTACCGCCTGTCTCGGTGCGGGTGAGCGCGAGGAAGCGCGCCGGCACCTCGACGAGGCTGACCAGCTCTTCGCTGGATTGGCCTTCTCGTTCGGAAGGGCGTTCACCTGCGCCTCTCTTGCTCATGTACACCAGGCCTTCGGTGACGTCACTGCCGCGACTCAAGCCGCGCTGGATGCCCTCACGTATGCCCAGGAGGTCCCAGCCGTGCCGGTGCTCAGCCTGGCACATCACCAGTACGGCCTCTTGTTGCTGGAACAACGGCACTACAGGACCGCATTGAGCCACTTCGATGCGGCGCTGAGGCTTCGACGGGCAAGTCGTGAGCGATGGGGCGAAGCTGACACCCTCATCGCGCGCGCCGACGCCCTGTCAAAGTCGGGCAACCTACCCGCGGCCCGCGTGTCGTATCACGAGGCCGCCGAGATCCTGGAGGCGCTTCACGATCCTCGCGCCCTCGACATCCGGACCCGGATCGCCAAACTCAACGCTGATCTCGACGACGCGTAAAGGCGCGCGGAGTAACTGCCAGATGAAAACTCTTGTCGTTTTGACAAGATGAGCACAGAATCGTCACCGGACGGAGGACAGAACTGTCCTCTGGGAACTGTTCCGTACCGCTCCTGGGTGCGACATAGTCGGCCCATGCGAGATCAACCTTTCGGGTTCACCGATTCAGCCGGGGGATCGATGACGCTGAAAGGTTTCGCGAGCCGGGCAGTGTCGTGCCCCCAGACTCCGAAGACAGTTGCTGGGCCGGTCATTCCCGTGATCGAAACGACAACGCGACTATCCGGCAACCATGAGCACAGCCAGCATTCCGCCGATGAGGCAGGGGCCGAACGGCACGACAGCCGTCCCTCGCTCATCTCGTGTCCGTGTTCGCGGAACGACGGCAAGAAGCAGGGCCAGGACGGAGGCCACGAGCAATGCGGCGGCGACGGTGGGCCAACCGGACCAACCTGTCAGGAGGCCGACCACGGCGGCGAGCCTGACGTCCCCAGCGCCGATTCCGCCTCCGGTAGCCACGGCCAGCACCAGACAGAATCCGGCTGAAGCCAGCAACGCCCAGAGCGCCCGAAGGCCGGGGGCGGGATCAGCGCGGATCAACGACAGAGCCGCGAATCCCACCGCGGCGCCGACCAATTGGGGCAAGACCAACGCCCGGGGTAACCGATGTTCGCACCAGTCGATCACTGCCAACGGCACTCCCAGCACGGCCACAACGCCGTACACGTAAACCTCACCACGGGTGCCGACTCGCCAACTGAGGAGCGCCAACACGGCCGCGGTGAGCACGGCGCCGAACCAGCGCGACCTGGCGACGGTGCCGCCCGTGAGCAGGAAGCGGCGAGTGAGGCCAACGGTTCCGGTGCCGAGCAGGGCGCCCGCAGCCGCCCAGCCTGCGGGCCACCACCAGTCGGCAGCCATGCTCTGCTCCAGGTCGCTTGTCAGGGCGTGAGTCTCCTGTCGGTCATCGTGCCAGCCCAGCGGCACCACGACCCGAACAACAGCGTGGAATGTGGTGGTACTTCGGGCAGTGTCCGCCCAATGGGTGAACTTCGCGTCAAACAGGCGGAGTCGATCCCCGGTGCGGCGAAGGTCGGATTGGACAAGAACGGTGAGCGCCCTCTGCCAGCGGCTTGCGCTCACCATCGAGAGTCGAGGCCGTGGGGGAACGCAATGGGAATACACCGTCGTCAGACGCTCGCCGGTATCGCGTGCGTCGCGTTCACTGTGGCCGGGTGCAGTTCCGGCGAGAGCGCGAACGTCGCCGAGCCGACTCGGGCACCCGCACCGTCCTCCGCCGCCAGTTCCAGCTCGACTTCGCCCGTGGAAACCGCGCAGCAGAAGGCGGTGGACTCCTACCTGCGCATGTGGGAGGACGTCGCAGCCGTGGCGACTACCTCCGACTGGCAGTCGCCGAGGCTGGCTGACCACGCCACCGGCGACGCGTTGACGGTGCTGTCCCGGCAGATGTACGCCGATCATTACAACGGGCTTGTCACGAAAGGAAAGCCGGTCAACAACCCGGTGGTCCAGTCCGTCGAGCCGCCGGACGCGCCCACCACGGTCCTGATCCGCGATTGCTCGGACGGCAGCAACTGGTTGAAGTACCGCGCCGACAACGGGCAGCTCGCTGATGACGAGCCGGGCGGGAAGCACCTGATCAATGCCGAGGTGAAGCTCGCTGTGGACGGCTCCTGGCGGGTGACCCGGTTCGCCGTCGAGGGGACGGGGACATGCTGACCGGCAGACGCGTCGGCGTCACCACCGTTCTGGTCTCCATTGCAATCTTCGCCAGCGCCGCGCCGGCGATCGCGGGTGACTGGTACGGCGACGTCGACTGCGGTCAGAACCCGTATCCCGGGTGCGAACTGGGAGCCGGCAGCCGCGACAACAGCGCACCCCAGCGCCGCCCGACCACAGCGCCCTATCCGGACACGCAACAGGCCCAGGGGCGCAGCCCTGGCGAGAAGGCGCCGCCCCCAGGCGACCGCATCCTCGGCGGCGACCCCGACTTGGCGAACTGTTCCTACATCCGGAGCGACTACCAGCCGCCATCCAACGGCGTGGCCACCGTGGGCCATCGGCCGCGTCCCTCCGGTGGCACGAACGTGTATCTCGTCTCGCGCATCGCCGACTACTCGAACGGTGTGGTGCTGGCGCAGGCGCCGGGGGAGAGCGGTGCGTGGTACGTCTACCAGTGCTCGGGCCAGGGCGGGCGAGATGCGCTGTATCGCGCTCCAGTGTGGATTCCGGACGGGACGGCGCCCGGGGCCGTGGCGTTGCCGTCGCCGGAGGAGTTGGCGGAGCAGGCTCGTTCGCAGTTGCGGTTGCCCAGCCCGGTGATCGCCTCGAATCCTGCGGGCACGCAGCTGGTCCATTTGCCCACGTGGTTGTGGGTGGACCCGGCGGTGTGGCAACCGCGGTCGGCGACAGCGTCGGTGCCTGGGGTGTCGGTCACGGCGACGGCGACGCCGACGTCGGTGTCGTGGTCGATGGGTGACGGCGGCACGCTGACGTGTACCGGGCCAGGAAGTCCCTTCCCCGCGGGTGGCGACCCGCACGCCGCGTCGCCGGACTGTGGGCACACCTACCAGCGGTCGTCGGCGTCGGCGCCCGCGGAGCGGTTTCCGGTCGCGGCGACGGTGCACTGGCGCGTGACATGGTCCGGCGCTGGAGCGTCGGGCACGTTTCCGGACATGACCACGAGTGGTGCGGCGTCGTTCCGGGTCGCCGAAGCCCAAGCGCTGGGAACCGGATAACTCTCGCGATTCGATACAACCGAACCCTGTGCCTTTTCTGACTGCGTATTCCCCGGATGAATGCGCGGTTGGGCGAGCTTTGCCTGGAGGACCTACCGTGACCAGCACCGACACGCCCCAAAGCCGTGTTCATGACACTTCTGCCGGGTCGGCGGGACGATGGCTGAATTCCGCTGGGTCCCCGTCGGCGCCGCCTCGCCGGTCTCGCCGTCGGCTGCCGCACCTGGTGCTCGGTCTGCTGCTGGTCGTGATGTGCGTCGGCGGCGCCTTGTGGTGGACCGCTGGCAGCGGGGACCGCGTGCCGGTGCTGGTGGTCGCGCGCCCGGTCACCGTGGGCCAGGTCCTGACGTCGGCGGATCTCCGTAGCGTCGAGGTGGCGGTGCCGTCGGGTGTGGCGACCATGCCCGCAGAACAGGTGTCGGGGGTGTTGGGGCGTCCGATGGCGACCAGCCTCGCGCCTGGCGCGCTGCTGACCCCGGACAGCGTCGGCGGTGCCGCGATCCCCGCACTCGGCCGGGCGGTGGCGGCGGTCGCGGTGAAGCCTGGCCAGTTTCCACCCGAGCTCGCCCCCGGTGCGCCGGTGACGGTCGTCGTCACCGCCGACACCACGGTGGCCGCGGTCGGCAGTGACGGGCAGGGACAGGGCGCGTCCTGGCGGGCCACGGTCATCGGGGTCTCGCCCGCCGGCACCGATCAGGCCACGGTGGTGTCCCTGGAGCTGGAGAGCACCGCGGCTACGCAGTTGGCCCAGGTCCCGGCTGGGCAGCTTGCTCTGGTGATGCAGCCGTCGGGAGGGACGCGCTGATGCTCATCGCTCTCGCCAGCCTGAAAGGCTCGCCCGGGGTGACGACCCTGGCGGTGGCACTGGCCATGCAGTGGCCTGAGGCCGCGCACGTGCGGCGCCTGGTGGCCGAGGTGGACCCGAGCGGGGGAGACCTGGCGATGCGGTTCGGGCTGCCCACGACTCCGGGCCTGGTCAGTCTCGCCGCGGCGGCGCGCCGCACTCGCGACTCCGCGATGGTGTGGGAGCACACCCAGGTCCTGCCCGGGGGTGCTCGTGTGTTGCCGGCTCCGCCGGGCGGGGTGCACGCCCGGGCCGCCTTGACCACGCTGACCGCGGCGCCGGACGGGCCCGTTCTGGACGCGACCGCCCGTGAGCCCGGCGTACTGGTGCTGGCTGATTGCGGGCGGATCGATCCCGGCTCTCCGGCGGAGGCCCTCGCGCGGCGCGCGGATGCGCTGGTGCTGGTCACCGGCACCCACGGGGACGATCTCGCGCATGTCGCCACGCGGCTGTCCGCGCTGTCGCGCTGGACGTCGCGGCCGGGGCTGCTGCTGACCGGGCAGGGCTACCCGACCCGCGACATCGAGCGCGAGCTGGGCGTGCCGACGATCGGCCGGATCCCGCACGATCCGGCCACTGCGGCGGCGCTGGCCGGGCACCGCCCACCCGGCCGACGCCGCAGC